>NZ_JBMQQZ010000055.1:0-52440 GCF_057362025.1 Bordetella sp.
CTACCCTCAGGACAATGTCTATCTCACAACCCTGAACGGTTACGAACTGGGCAGGCAGCCCATGCCGGCGATGGCCGATGACCAGCCACCGCCGGAAAGCCCGCAGAAGCGGGAACGGTGTCCTCAGAATATGTTCGACCCTATCCTGCAGCGCTTCGCCGCGTCACAGCCCGGGGTCGCGCTGCACTATGGGCACCGCCTGCTTTCCTTTCGGCAGGACGCGGACGGAGTGGTTTCCGAGGTTCAGAATCTGGAAACCGGCCAGATCCGCGAATACCGTTCGAAATTCCTGGTGGGATGCGATGGGGGGCGCAGCACCGTGCGCGAGCAATTGGGCATAGGCATGCAAGGCAAGGGTGTCCTGACCCATACGACCAACGTCATTTTCCGATGCCGGGACTTCAACGGCCTTCATGACAAAACGCCGGGCTACCGCTATATGTTCGTGGGGGAATCCGGCGTCTGGGCGACTATCGTCGCCATCAACGGGAATGACCAGTGGCGGATGTCCATCATCGGCAACGCCACGGAGCGGCACAACTATACGGAAGAGCAGCTCAAGCAGTTTGCCTACCGGGCCGTGGGCAAGCCGTTCGACCTGGAAGTGTTGAGTATCCTGCGCTGGACCCGTATCGAACAGGTCGCCGACAGCTATCGCCGAGGTCGTGTCTTCATTTGCGGAGATGCTTGCCACCTGACATCGCCGACCGGCGGCCTGGGTATGAATACCGGAATCGGCGATGCGGTGGACCTGTCCTGGAAACTGGCTGGCTGCCTCGAAGGCTGGGGCGGCGAATCGCTACTCGAATCCTACGAGGTCGAGCGCCGGCCCGTGGCGCATCGGATAACGCGGTTCTCCACCAGCAACCTGGAAGTCATGCAGAAAGTGCCGCATACCGTGAAGATATTCGCGGAGGGGCCCGAAGGCGACGAGGCGCGGGCGGCCGTCGGCAAGGCGCTGGGCGATGGCCTGCGCAAGGAGTGGTTCTCCAAGAACATGCATCTGGGCAACCGCTACATGCACTCGCCGGTCATCGTCTATAGCGAGCCGGAGAGCCAGGAACAGGTGACACAGGAGTTCCTTGACGCGGTGAACTATCAACCTACAACCCGGCCAGGCTGCAGGGCCCCGCACGTGTGGCTTGCGCGAGGCGTCTCGACGCTGGATTTGTTCGGCAAGAGATTCGTGCTGATGGCGTCCGAGACGCATCTCGGTGAGGCCTCTCGAATGGCCGAGGTGGCGAAAAATGAGGGCGTACCACTTACCGTGCACACGATGAAGGATGCTGGGGTCCAGACGGCCTATCAAAAACCCCTGGTGCTGGTGCGGCCCGACGGCCATGTCGCCTGGCGATCTGATGCGCCGGTCGCGGATGCCGTCGGGCTGATGCGGGCCGTGGCCGGGAGGTAGACAACTAACGACCCAGAGTTCGGGAACGTCTGATGAATCGGCGGACTTCCTGAACCGGGTTATCTACCGCGCACGCGCGCGCCGCTGAGATTCCTTCTTCGATTCGCTGCGTAGATACTGATCCAGCCGCCGCAGGTGCGCTCCCATCACGCCGACGGCCGCGTCCGCATTGCGTGCGCGCAGATGCTTGACCACCGTTCTCCGCACGGCGATGACGTCGCTCTTGGGCACGGGATCGACCTTTGCCAGGAGCGCGCGGCTGAGTTCGGACAGGGATTCCAGCAGCATCAGCAGTACGAGGTTATGCGTGGCCAACGCCAGCAACCGATAGAACTCAGTGATGTAGGTGGTGCGCCGGCTGAAATCTCCCCGTGCGGTCAGCTCTTCGATGTGATCGATATCGTGCTCCAGCGCGAGAAAGTCTTCCTCTGTCCCTCGCTCGCAAGCGAGCCGGATTGCTTGTTCCGTCAGCATAATCCGCGCTTCGGTCACATCGTCCCAAGGCACCTGGCCCAGCATCACCATATCGCTGACCGCCTGGGTCACGATGCCGGAGTCTCGCTGGCATATGAATGCGCCGCCGCCCATGCCCTGCTGGCAATACACCAGCCCCGCGTTTTCCAGGCTGCGCAAGGCTTCGCGCACGGCGGTACGGCTGACGCCGAGTTGCTCGCCGAACTCGCGCTCCGGTGGCAGGCGGTCTCCCGGCTTCAGCCTGCCCATGGCGATCTCGCGGCGGATCTGGTCGCAGACCTGTTCGAAGGCGCGCTTGGTTTTTATGGGCGCAAACGAGGGACCGTTTGCCTCATCCGCCACCGCAGGCGCGCCACGCGCCGCCTTCATTGCTTTAGTCATCGTCGATGTTTCCAATGCGATTCCGATAGTCTGCCACTAGTAGCATAAGCTGCGACCCGCAGCCATCGGAGATTATACCAATCATAAGGTCAGACCATATGATGTATTATGGCGTATCGGCAGAACAGGATCGATAGGCTGGTGCGCAGCGCTGGACGGAACCGGCCGGCCCAGGATGGAGCGATGGAATGAGCGAAGAGTCAACGATGCAGGACGCGCTCGCGCGTCAGAACCTAAAGGCAGAGCTGGCAAGGTTTAATTGCCGGGTGCACCAGCCGGACGATCCCCCCGTATTCACCCGCGAGCCGAAATCGACCACCCAGACCGTTCATTGGCGGTGGGCTGACTTGAAACCGCTGCTCGAACGCCTTGGCTTGGAGCTCGATATAGGATCGGGCGGTCAACGTCGTACATTGCGGCTGGCGAACCCCGGGCTGCCCTATGGCACGACGCACACTTTCTGGGCGTCCATCCAGGTGATCCTCCCTGGTGAAATCGCCGCCGCGCACCGGCACACCGCGAATGCTTTTCGGTTCATCATGCAAGGTGGCGGCGCCACGACCACCGTCGATGGCGAACGATATGCGATGAACGAGGGTGATCTGGTTCTCACTCCTTCGATGTGCTGGCACGACCATGAATACCATGGCGACCGGCCCATGATTTGGCTGGACATTCTGGACGTTGCAGTAATGCAGATGCTCCACGCCAGCTTCTTCGAGCCGCATGTTTCGGAGCAGCAGGCTGTTTTGCCCGTGCCTGACCGGTCCGAACGCTTGTTCGGAAATGCCTTGATGATGCCTCCGGGCGTGGATGCCACGGGTACGGCGGCGAATCCCTTGTTGGTCTACCCGCGGGCGATGGCGCTCGAATCGCTGGAAAGAATCGCGGCTCTGGGCAGCGATCCGGTCGATGATCTGATCCAGGAATATCGCAATCCCGTCACCGGAGGGCCTGCCATGCAGACCATGGACATGCGACTGCAACGGCTGCGCGCCGGTTTCCGCGGCGTGGCCCGCCGGCATACGGGAAGCAAGCTTTACTACGTCGTCGAGGGCGCCGGCAGGACGGTCGTGGACGGCGTGGCGTACGACTGGCAAGCAGGCGACTTTCTGACCGTCAGGCCGTGGACGTGGCACTCGCACGCGAACGACGGCAGCCGCGATGCGCTGCTTTTCCAGGTCAATGACTTTCCGGTGATGCAGACATTGGGCTACTACCGCGAGGAGACCGCCGATGAACCCGTTTCCGTATCGAAGAGCAACTGAACAATGAAGATCGCCTCTTTCAACGATTTCCAGGTCGGCGTCGTCACCGACGATGGCATCGCGGACGTCACTGCCGCATTGCCGGAGTTTCTCGGCGAGTTACCGCAACAGCGCATCAACTGGCTCATCGCGAACTGGGCCCGGTGCAAGCCGTTACTCGACAAAGCCGTAGCCGGCGCTCCCATGCATCGTCTTGGCGATGTGACGCTCCTGGCCGCCAATCCCGCGCCGCCGCATATTTTTGCGGCGCCCGCCAATTACCGTAAGCACATCGGGGAGTTGGGCGACCGCTCCGTTACGACAGGGGGGCGAAGCGCGAGGGAACAGGGATTCTTCCTGAAGGCGCCAGCCAGCGTGGTGGGGGCGGGCGGTACGCTCTGGCTGCCGAAAGGCTCCAGCAGGCGCTTCGATCATGAGTCCGAGCTTGCGGTCATCATAGGCAAGACGGCGCGGGATGTCCCCCGGGCCAACGCGTTCGAGTACATCTTCGGATATGCCTGCCTTATAGACGGGACGATGCGCATCGAGAAGGGGTCGGGCGAAGAAGAGCGCACGATGCGCAAGTCCTTCGACACTTTCACGCCACTCGGTCCCTACCTTGTCACGGCCGATGAGATTCCCGATTCGGGAAAGCTGCAAAATCGCCTTTGGGTCAATGACGATCTGCGGCAGGACGCGAACACCTCGGATTTGATCGTAGGCGTGGCCGAACTGATCGAAATGATCTCGTCGGTGCTGACCCTGCGTCCCGGAGACGTGATCGCGACGGGTACGCCGGAAGGCGTGGGGCCGATGTCTCATGGCGATACGGTACGGATCGCGATCGCCGGGGTCGGGGAAATGACGGTGAACGTGCGGGAGCGTGCAGTCGCCGCGCCGCGTCCTTATTGATTCGAGGGAGGTTTCAAGCGTCTCTTTACGCCGGGCGCGCCGAGAGACGCATGAAGCCGGCCCGCGATCCCGGATAAAGTCCCACGCCGCTATGACGGTATCCCCAGGCGCCGCTGTTGCCCCGCCGCCAGATCCCACCAGCCGGCATGAGCGGAGGCCGATTCATAAGCCTTTTCCGGCGGCTTGGCGGTATCCCAAAGATTTGCCCGGATGCGCCTGCAGGTCACGGCGTCCGCCGCCCTGGACAGCAGCCAACAAAGAGGCGGCGTCATGACATCGGCAGGTAGAAGCGCCTCGCGCGCGAGGTTCGGAAGGTCCGGCACCATGGGGGTATCCACCGTCCCTCCGGGGACAAGCACGTTTGCCGTGACTCCGGAGCCGTTCAATTCGCGTGCGAGAATTGACGTGTATGCCTCCAGTGCGGCCTTCGACGGGCCGTATGGGCCCGAGCCATTGGCCAGCATATGGTCCAGGCTGGTGGTAATGGTAACTACCCGGCCCCATCCGCCGGCCCGAAAGCGGCGGACTGCGGCATTTGTCAGCCGGATGGGGCTCATCGTATTGGCGTCGAACATGCTTTGCCACGCGGAAAAATCGATATCCCAAACCGGTGGGGGATTCTTCAGCAGGTCCCTGGTGTATATGGCGCGCCCGAGGCCGGCGCTGTTGACAAGTACATTAACGCGGCCGAAAGCCTGTTCCGCGGCCTCCAGCAAGCGGAGTGGCGCATTCGGATCGCTGAGATCCTGGCGAAGCAGCTTCAGGCTCGCGTCGCGAACGCTCGGCAGCGCGTCCTGCAAACCATCGAGTCGGGCGCCATCGATATCGGTTGCCAGGACCTTGGCGCCACCTTCCAGCAAGGCGCGCACGATTTCGCGCCCGATTCCGCCAGCCGCGCCTGTCACGATCGCGCTTACATGATCAAGTTGCATGTTCCCGCTCCATTCTCGAATGCGATTGTATGGTCGGACCATAATACATTACTATTGAGAAAAAGCGAGTTCGTACGGTTCCGGCGGACCGCATGTATATAACCAAGGAGAAGGAAATTGGCCCTGCTCGGAAAGACAGCCGTTGTGATCTATAGCAATTACCCGCCCGAATACCGCGAGGAGCACTGCAGGTTTCATTCATACGAACATCTGCTGGAGCGCGTAAGCACCAAGGGTTTCCTGCGCGGCCGGCGCCTGAATGCCCTCGATGCAGCATCGCCCTCCGCTTTCGCGCTGTACGAAGTCGCGGACAAATCCGTGACGGTCCAAGGCGAATACATCGACAAATTGAACAACCCGACGCCCTGGACACAGAAGTTCCGCCCGCTGGCCGACTACGCGAGCCGGACGCTCTGCGAAGTGGTGGCCAGCGCGGGTTTGGGAACCGGGTCGCGCGCTATGACGGTGCGCTTCTCCCCTCAGGCGGGGCGCGAAGACGAACTGAAGGCGTGGTTGCTTCAGACGGTCTCCGGCGAGTTCGCGTCCAGCGAATCCCGTGTCGGCGCGCATTTTCTCGTCCGCGACAGATCGATTGAAAGGCCCATGACCGAAGAAGAGCGCATTTGCGCCCGTGGCGCGGGTTCCGTCGAATCCGATTGGATCCTGCTTATAGAAGGGTGGGACGAGAACGCGCTGCGCGATCTGAAGCGCGGCATCCTGGGAGAAACAAGCCTTGCGTCGCACGGTGCGCGGCCAGGGGTGACTTTTGATTTCTACGCGTTATCCCACGTACTTAGCCACGAGGAAATGGTTCGCTCGGCCACCGTCGGCGTTCCACGGTAACGGGCCCTGCAAGGCGCCTCCATTAGAAGATCCTGTTGGGAGACACACATGAAATTCCGCAAGTTGTTCGCCGCCTTGGCGACGTTCGCGGCAGCCGCCTGCGTGGCGGGTGCCGCACATGCCGCATTCCCGGATAAACCCATTCGATTCATCATCCCGTTTCCGCCTGGCGGGTCGACGGATACCTTGGGCAGGATGGTCGCCAAAGGCATGAGCGATCGGCTTGGCCAGCCAGTCATCGTCGAGAACCTGGCCGGCGCGGCGGGTGCGCTCGGCGTGCAAAACGTCGTTAGGGCCAATCCGGAGGGATACACGTTGTTGTTTACCGTGTCCGGCCCGGTCACGCTCATACCCCTGGTGAACAAGGCGGTCCGCTACAAGATGGAAGACCTGGAGCCCATCGGTATCGTGGCGCACACACCGCTGCTGCTGGTAGTGCCATCGAGCTCTCCCTGGAAGAGCTTGAACGATCTCGTCGCTGCCGGAAAGAATACGAAGAAAGACAACTTCGCGTCACCCGGTATCGGGTCGGTCACGCATGTCGCCAGCGAAACGGTCAACCTGCGGGCGGGTACTCAGTTCCAGCACATTCCCTACAAAGGCACGCCGGACATCCTGATCGCGATGGCTGCCGGCGATGTGCAGTGGTACACGATTGCCGGCATCGATGGCAAGGGTCCCATCGCGGACGGAAGATTGCGGCCGCTTGCCACGCTAAGTCTGGAGAGGTCGCCCAACTTTCCTTCCATCCCTACCATGCAGGAGCAAGGCATCGCAGGTTTCGACATCTCGGCCTGGTTTGGTGTGTTCGCACCGCGCGATATCCCTGCTCAGCATCGGGATATATTGAATCGAGCGGTCAAGGCGGTGATGGCAGACCCGGCGTTCGTCAACCGCATGAAGGAGTTCGGCGCAGACGTCAAACCGGACGACGCCGATATCGGCCGCGTCAAGGCCTTCCTTGGCGAAGAGCGGGCGACGTACGAGAAGACGGTGAAGGTTTTGAACCTGGGCCAATAAGCCCATGCGGTAGGGGCGGCCATCGCCTTCGTCCGGGGATGAGACACTCCGGCAGTATCGCGCGGCGGGTCGCGACATAACGCGAGCCGCCCTTTTTCATCAATCGTCCAGCGCTATTGGTACTTCTTCCGCGATCATGTACTGATTCAAAGAGAGTTGCATCAGCCGTGCGCTGCTTGCTTTGCGCTTCTCGCTTTGCCAACCCTCCGATCGGATCGCGGCCTTGAGCGCTTCCAGGCTGTCGAAGTGCAACTCGACGATCGCATCGCAAGACAAGTGACGTCCGCTGGCGAGCGGTTCGGACTCCGAGACGTCGACCGGGAAATTGGCGACATACTTGCGCAGGCCGGGCAGCGTGCCTTTGACGAGCTGCGAGTGCACATTGAGCCAATACGCTCGGAAATCCGCGACGGACTCACCTTCGTGACGGTTGATCAGGCTGATATGTTTGATCATGGGTATCTCCATTTCGGTTGCGTGCAATGCGGCCGCCTTCCGCCCGCATCGACTTGGGGGGGCTGGTTCTATTGGCTGCGGATATTCAGTTGTTTGATCAAGGTCGACCACCGGCTGCGATGGCTTTCGAGGAGTTCTGAAAACTGCTCGGGAGACGAGCTGGCCGCGTGGATTCCCATCGAGGACAATGACTTCTGGTATTCGCTATCGCGCGCGACGGTGGCCATGGCGCCGGCCAGCTTCTCCACGACGGCTTGCGGCAGGTTGGCCGGACCGACCAGGCCGAAAAAAATCGGCACTTGCATATTCGGCACCCCTGCCTCTTTCACGGTGGGCACTTCAGGCATGGTGGGTTCGCGGACGTCACCCGACACCACGATCCCAACAAGCTTTCCGGCGCTCACCTGCGGAATGGCGATCTGTGACGAGACCCACGCAATGTCGACCTGGCCGCCCAATAGGGCCGAAATGCATTCGGCATCGCTCTTGTACGGCACATGGAGCAAATCGGTCTGGGTCTCTGACTTCAGAAGCTCCGCCAGCAAATGAGTCGATGTGCCGATACCGCTGGTGCCGAATGACACGGAGCCCGGTTGGGCCTTCGCCTTCGCGACCAGTGCCTGCAAGGTGCGCACGTCCAGTCCTGGACGCGCCAGCAGCGTGGATGAAGACAATCCCGCGAGGCTGACCGGCGTGAACGCCGTGGCGGGATCGTACGGAGGTTTGCCCTGTAAATAGGGCGCGATGGTAAGAGGGCTATTGCCGGCCCAGCCGAGGGTATATCCATCGGGTTTGGCCCTGGCCAATTGACCCAGGCCGACCATCCCGCCCGCGCCCGCCTTGTTCTCGACGACGAAGGTCTGGTGCAGTGACTTCGTCAGTAATTGCGCGGCAAGGCGGGCGGATTGATCCGTACCTCCTCCGGCCGCAAAGGGGACGATGATCGTTACGGGGTGGGTGGGATATTCCTGCGCGCCCGCGCAGGCACACGTGGCCGCCAGCGCGACGCCGATGCCTATATGCCGAATCATGATGTCTCCTGATATAGTATTATGGTCGGACCATATGACTATATAATAGCCAAGCGCGAACGGCAACGGTGAAAGTCCCGCCGGGGAGATTCCGCGTGGCGGACGACAAACTGGACGCACGCTAGTGGCGGTGCGCAGACACCGGTTGGCGTGCCTGGCGCCGGCGCACCGCCGACAGACCGATCCGACGCCGCCGGAAAAGGGTGATTGAGAGGAGACCAGGGAGATGGATGAGGCGGCAACGTATGACCTGATCGTGATCGGTGCGGGTATGGCTGGCCACTGCGCTGCCCTGGAGGCAGCGCGGTTAGGCGCCAGGGTCGTGCTACTGGAAAAGACCGGCACTTTCGGAGGTAGCACGCGCATGTGTGGCGGGGCGTTCGCGTTCGCCGGCACGGATGTGCAGCATCGAAACGGTATCGAGGATTCTCCGGAAAGACTCGCCGAGGATCTCTTGAAGGCCGGGAAGCACCGCAATGATCGCAGCCTGATCGAAACGTACGCGGCCAGGCAGCTCGACGCCTACCAGTGGCTGCGCGGGCTGGGCCTGGTCTTCGAGAAGGTGTCGCTAAGCGGCGCGCAATCGGTGCCTCGCAATCACAGCATCGATCCCGTGTTGGTGCTGGATACCTTGCATGACGCCGTGCTCGCGGCGGGTGTGGGATACCGGCCGATGGCGCACGTGCGCAGCCTCATCAAGGACCAGGAAGGGTGTGACGCTGTGGTTGGCGTCGAATTGATCGACGATGCACGAGTCCTGGCTGGCCGCGGTGTGGTCATCGCGACGGGCGGCTTCTCGCGTTCCGCGGATATGGTCGAACGTTTCGCTCCGCATCTCAGGTCCGCTCGTCCCATGGGGGGATACGGCAATACGGGTGACGGCCTGCGCATGGCCTGGGCGCTCGGCGCCGACCTTGTCGACATGGGCTACGTGAAGGGAACTTTCGGTGCGCCCGCATGGTACGGGAAGCAGAAGGAAGTAGACGAAGAACGGGCACCGCGCCTGATCTCGGCGATGTACAGGGGCGCGATCGTGGTCAACCAGGCAGGCAAGAGGTTTTGCGACGAGTCCATCTCCTACAAAGAGATCGGCGAGCTCTGCCTCCGGCAGGAGCATGCGCGAGGGTTCCAGATTTTCGACCAGCAAGTCATGGACCAGTCTTCCGAACTGCCGACGGTGGCGAACTTCAAGGCGGCGCACCGCGCGGGACTCTTCGTGGAGGCTCCATCGATCGACGCACTGGCCCGCGCTCTGGATATCGATCCCTTTGCTCTGAGCGAAACCGTCCGGAGCTACAACGAGGCATGCGACGGGAACCGCCCGGATGAGTTTGGACGGACGTCCCTCAGCACGGGTTATGGGCGCCCCACCCGCATCGATCAAGGGCCGTTCCTCGGCTACGCCTGCACGACGGGGTTGACGTCCACGTACTGCGGTTTGCTGGTGGATACCGACGCCCGGGTGCTCAACGTGTTCGGACACCCCATTGCAGGCCTGTACGCGGCGGGAGAGGTCATGGGCGGGTTCCACGGGGAGACCTATATGAGCGGTTCGTCCCTGGCCAAGGGTTGCATCTTCGGGCGACTTGCCGCCCAGCACGCCGTGGGCCGCGTGGGCGATGCATCGTTAACCAGGTAGAAGAATCAGGCGCGAATGGCACCGGGCGCCTGGCGGGTGCCATGCAAATAGAAGATGGAAAACTGGAGCAAGGAGACTATAAATGAACACTTACCTCAAATGGCTGAAGCGGGTTTTGATCATCGTGGCCGTCGGTTTCGCGAGCGCAGCGGCCAGCGCGGCGTACCCGGATAAACCTATCCGGATGGTCATCCCGTTTCCGCCTGGCGGTTCGACGGACCTCATCGGCCGCATGCTTGCGAAAAGCATGTCGGAAAAGCTCGGCCAGCCGGTTATCGTCGAGAACCTATCCGGAGCAGGGGGGACGATCGGCGTCCAGAAAGTGATCCGCTCCGAGCCGGACGGCTATACGGTGGTGCTGACGGTGTCCGGCGCCGTTACGCTGATCCCCTCTGTCAACAAACGTGTCAAGTATTCCGCGGAGGATCTGCAACCGATCGGGATGTTGCTGGAGAGCCCGCTGTTGCTGGTGGTGCAGTCTTCCTCGCCCTACAAGACACTCGGGGAGCTGCTGGCAAAAGGCAAGGGCGATGCGAAGGAGGCACCGGCGTTCGGTTCCTCGGGCATAGGGGCGATTTCGCACGTAGCGGCCGAGATGATCAACATCAAGGCCGGCACGAAGTTCATGCATGTCCCTTACAAGGGAACGTCCGAGACTCTGCAGGCGTTGATGACGAACGATGTCCAATGGGCGCTGATCAGCGGGATCGATGGGCAAGGTCCCATCCATGACGGCCGGCTGAGACCGCTGGCGGTAATGAGCAAGGAGCGGTCGCCGACCTTCCCCTCTGTTCCCACAATGGAAGAGCAAGGCGTGAAAGGGGTAGACGTGAGCGCCTGGTACGCGCTTCTCGGACCTAAGAACCTCCCGGCGCCCGTCGTGGACTTGCTTAACAAGACGATCAGAGAAATTGTCGCCGACCCGGAGTTCGCGAAGCGGGCAGTCACGCTTGGCAGCGACGTGCCCAAGCGGGATAACTCGCCTGCTGCCCTGGAGGCGTTGATCAAGACCGAGCGCGATAACTATCTGGCGACCGTACGCGCCCTGCACCTGTCGATCGAATAGCGACGCCAGGACCCGAACCGATAGACCGCTAGACCCGATTGACCCAGCGCGAGACGAAAGCCACCCTTATCAATGCCGGGAACCCTACAGTCTTTGTCTAAGCAACCGCGCTGGGCCTGGCTGGTACCGAATTGCAGGAAGACGTCAACGGCAATGCCGCTATCCTCGACCGGCTCGAAGACATCCGCTGCAAAGGGCCCATAAGGATGGGGCTTGCGAAGGCGGGCGACGACGTCGGGTGTAGCCATCACGGTGCGCGCTGGCCACACCCGCCGGTCCGGTGCGCTCAGTATCCGAGCGCCTTCAAGTCGTCGAGCGTCTTCCGGATGATCGCGATGGTCTTTTCGCGCTCCGCGCCCTCCAGATTGAGCCTTGGCGGCTTTACCGTCTCTGCCGAGCCCGATACGATGCTCTCCGCCAGTTTGATGTGCTGGACCAGTTTGACCACCGTATCCAGATGGAAAAGCGGAATCAAGGCGCCATAGAGCTTGCGCGCGCGCTCGAAGTCATTGTCCAGCGCCAGTTTCAGCAGCTCCACCGATTGCCTGGGCAGCGCATTGGCCATGCCGGAAACCCAGGCCTTGGCTCCCAGCGCCACGCTTTCGACGATCAGGTCGTCCACGCCGCAGACGACTGCAAGTCGATCGCCGAAGCGCGAAACCAGGTCGGTGACTCGCGTCGTGTCGTACGACTCTTCCTTGATGGCTTCGATGGTCGGTTCGGCCAGCAATTCCGCGATCACGTCGGGAACCAGGTCTACGCCGTAGCCGCGCGGGTTGTTGTACAGCAGGATGGAAAGCCTGGACGCTTGCGCCACGGATTTATAGAACGCGACCGTTTCGCGCGCATCGGACTTGTAGGTCAACGCGGGGAACACCATCAATCCGTCGACGCCGATGCGCTCAGCTTCGCGCGCGTAGTCGGTCGCTCGCGCCGTACTGGTTTCCGCCAGGCCGGAGATGATGGGGATGCGGTTCCCGATCACGTCCTTGGCGGTCTTCAGGACGGTGATCTTTTCGTCCGGCGAGAGCTGGGCATTCTCGCCCACCATGCCCATCATCACGACGCCGCTGACGCCGTTTTCGATCAGCCGCTCCAGCCCTTTTTCTATCGCGGGAGTATCCAGGGTGAAGTCCGGCTTGAGTTTCGTGGTAACGGCGGGGAAGACCCCATTCCAACGTATCGACATGCAGCTACTCCTTTGAACACGGTATTTGGGGCGGGGTACGACCGCGCGTCCCCGCCGAGGCAATTCATTCCACGGTGATGCCAAGATCCCGGATCAGCTTGGAATACTTGGCATCATCGCGTCGCAGCACCTGGGCAAACTGGTCCGGCGTCATTTCGATCGGCACGACTCCCATGTCGAGCATGCGCTTCTTGATCTCCGGCTTCATGAAGGTCTTGTTCATGGCGGCATTCAGGCTGGCCACGATATCGGGCGGCGTGCCCTTGGGGCCGAATGCGCCGTACCAGATGGTCATTTCGTAGCCCGCGACGGTCTCGCCCACGGTAGGGGTATCGGGCAACAGTTCCGAGCGCTTGCCTTCGGTCACGGCAAGCAGCCGCAGCCGGCCAGCTCTGACGTGGGGCAGGGTCTGCGTGCCGGCGCTGACGTCCAGTTGAGTTTCGCCGCTGACGGTGGACAGGATCGCCGGTGCGCCGCTACGGTAAGGTACATGGGTCATCTTGATGCCGGCGAGCCGTTCCAGCAGCAGCACGCCGATATGGTTGGTGCTTCCGACTCCGCCGGTCGCATAATTGATCTTCCCGGGGTGCTTCTTGGCATAGGCCACCAGTTCCTCGATGTTGTGCACCGGCAGGGTGGGATTGACCACCACGGTGGTCATCACATTGGCCAGGTATGCGATGGGTGTGAAGTCGTCGACGCCCTTGAACGGCGTCGAGGGGATCAACGTGGGATTGACGACGTGGTTCGTCATGGCGCCGATCAGCAGCGTGTAGCCGTCCGGTTTGGCTTTCGCTACGTAGCCTGTGCCGATGTTGCCGCCCGCGCCGGAGCGATTCTCCACCAGAAAGGACTGGCCATAGACCTGCGATAGGTCGGCCGCCAGTTCGCGGGCCAGGATATCCGTCGATCCGCCTGGGGCGGCCGGCACAATGAGCGTGACGGGTCTTTCGGGCCACGCGGCATGCGCCAGGGCGGGTGTCAGTACGGTCAGCCATAGGCCGACGAGCCGTCTCAATCCGGCTGTTCTCATGGTATTTCCCCTTGTGTGATTCCTATTCGCGCGACACTGGACCGCACATGGCGCTTCCGCGCCGCGTCGAACTCCGCGACAGGAAAAACCCACCGCATGCCTTCATGTTAGGAACGTGACAATCGCGGGGAAACCTGTTTTTTTTATTGCGCGATTAGGTGCAGCTTATGGCTGCGCCGCGGCGGCATGCATCTCGTTGCGCAGCCTGATGAGGCTGGCCGCCAGGTGCTCTTCCGCGGGCAAGGGATGGTCCCGCGTCTCGGAGATAAGGTGGATGGCGGGCAGCATCCATTGAAGCCGCAAGTCCAGCGTGGCGACGCGCGCGCGGCCGCGGAAGTCGTTGGCGACATCTTCGGGCACGATGGATACCATGCCTTCGTCGCTGGCGATCATCTCTTCGATGACCTCGGATGACTCCGTCTCGATGATTGGCGCCGGCGGCACCAGCTTGTGCTTGCGGAACTCATCGTTCAAGCGCTGGCGTGTAGGGGTGTCGGGTAAAGGCAGTAGCCAGCGCGCTTCCGACAGGTCCTTCAGCTGCACGTCGCGCGTGTGCAGGCGCCGGGCCAGCGCGGGATGGGCCACCAGTGCCGGCCGCTGCTCGTACAGCAGGCGATGGCTCAATCCGACCAGGTCGTCGTCCGGCGGCAGGCGGCCGACGACGCAGTCGACCTTGCGCTCGCGCAGCAGTTTCAGCAGTTGGCGCGTGTTGCCACGGTGCAAGGTCAGGCTCAGATTGACCTGTTGAACCAGGGTGCGGACGGTGCGCGCGAGCAGGGCGCTGGACAGGTGGGGAACCACGCCCAGGTTCAGGTGAGTGCGGTATCCGGAGCTCATGGCCTGTACTTCGCGTTCCCAGAACTCCACGTCCTGCAGGAAGCGGCGCGAACGCGCCAGCGCCATGACGCCGAGTTCGGTCGGCACCACGCCGCGCGACGAGCGGGAAAACAGCGGGCTGCCGAAGATGCCTTCGACTTCGGCCAGCGTCTGGGTCAGTGCCGACTGCGAGATGCCCAGGGCGTCCGCGGCGCGCGTGACCGAGCCGTGCTCGGCGATCGCGATCAGGACGGAAAAATGGCGGATTTTCAGGCGCCGCACGAAATTCAATGCGCTGGGGTCCATGGCTACGCTCCTATAAGCACTAGCTTATCCCACAATGAGAAGATCCGATGATGGCCGACGACCAACCCACTATCGTGAAGGCCCCATCGATAGATAAGAGTCTCGGAATGTCGGATGCCTTTACCACGCGGCCGGAAATCAGGGGTACGACCGGGGTGGTCTCCAGTACCCATTGGCTTGCCTCGCAAACGGCCATGAGCGTGCTGGAGCGCGGCGGCAATGCTTTCGACGCGGCGGTGGCTGGCGGATTCGTGCTGCAGATCGTGGAGCCGCACCTGAATGGTCCCGGCGGCGAGGTCCCCGTGCTTTTCTGGAGCGAAGGCGAAAAACGCATGCGCAGCTTGTGTGGCCAGGGCGGCGCGCCGGCATTGGCCACCACCGACTATTTCCGCCGGCTGGGGCTTAGCCAGATACCCGGCATCGGTCTGTTGCCGGCTGCGGTACCGGGCGCTTTCGGCGCATGGTTGACGCTGCTGCGCGACTACGGCACGTGGGAGCTGGCGGATGTCCTGGCGCCAGCGATCGAGTACGCCCGCGAGGGCTTTCCCATCGTTTCCCGGGTGTCGGCGTCCATATTGGCGGTGTCGCCGCTGTTTCGCGACGAGTGGAAGACGTCCGCACAGGCCTGGCTGCCGGGCGGGAAGGTACCGCGCCCCGACCGTCTGCTGCGGTCCACGGCGATCGCCGCGACCTATACCCGCATCCTCGATCTGGCCGGCGCGAAGGCCGGCGACAGGGCGGGGCGCATCGAAGCCGCGCTCGACGCCTGGTATCGCGGTTTCGTGGCTGACGCCATCGACCGCTTCTATCGCGATGAGCGGGTCTGGGATACCACCGGAGAAAGAAACGCCGGCTTGCTGCGCAAATCCGATCTGGCCGAATGGCGCGCAACGTACGAAGACCCGTTGACGGTGGTCTACGGCGACTACACGGTGGCCAAGTGCGGCACCTGGTCGCAGGGCGCGGTGCATTTGCAACAGCTCGCCATGCTGCGCGAGCTGAAGGTAGAGCGCCAGGATCCGCTGTCCGCGTCGTTCGTCCACACGATCGCCGAGGCGGCGAAACTGGCTTTCGCCGATCGGCTGGCATGGTACGGCGATCCCGAGTTCGCCGCGGTGCCGGTCGGCGACCTGCTGGGCGCTGCGTACGCCCGCGACCGCGCTGCCCTGATCCAGGCCGTCGCCAGCCGTGAGATCCGGCCCGGATCGCCCGGTGGCGCGCGGCCGAAGCTGCCCGATCTGGGCATCGCCGAGCGCACCTTGCGTGACGCCGATGTGCGTTATGGGGTGGGCGAACCGACGTTCGCCCAGTTGCCGCCCCTGGACAGGTGGGCCGACGATGAAATCTTCGTCGGAGATACCTGCCATCTGGACGTCATCGACCGGCACGGGAATATGGTGTCGGCGACACCGTCGGGCGGCTGGCTGGCGGCCAGCCCGACCATACCGGAACTGGGCTTCTCGATCACGACGCGGATGCAGATGGCATGGCTGGACGATGGCCTGCCGGGTTCGCTGCAGCCGCGCAAACGGCCGACCACGACGCTTTCCCCGGGGCTGGCGTTGCGCGGGGGGCGTCCGTATATGTGCTTCGGCACGCCCGGAGGCGATCAGCAGGATCAATGGACGGTGGCATTCCTGATCCGGCACATGCAGGGCATGAATCTGCAGGAGGCGATCGACTGCCCGGCCTGGCATATCGAACACTTCGTGACGTCCTTTTGGCCGCGGCCGGTAAAACTGAACAGGCTGATACTGGAAGATCGTTTCCCGCCGGAAACGGTCGAAGCGCTGCGCCAGGCCGGGCACGACGTGACCGTCGGCCCGTCGTGGTCGGAGGGCCGGATTACCGCATGCACGCAGGAGATGCTTCCCGGCGGACGCAGGTTGCTGAAGGCGGCGGCGAATCCGCGTGGCATGCAGGGCTACGCCGTGGGCCGCTGACAGCTGGATGGCGGGAAGGATGGCGCGAGACCGGATATCGAAGGAGCAGGGCGGATGCGTTGGAACAAGACATTGACCATGGTGAACTGCCACGCGGCTGGCGAGATCGGCCACGTGGTGACGGGCGGCGTCATCGACGTACCCGGCCAGACCATGTTCGACAAGATGGTGCACTTCGAAGAGCACCGGGACGATCTGAGGCGGATCTGCCTGTTCGAGCCCAGGGGCGGGCCGAACCAGAGCGTGAACTTCGTGCTGCCGCCCACGGATCCTCGTGCCCGCATGGGTTACGTCATCGCCGAGTCGATGGAATATCCGGCCATGTCGGGGTCGAACACGATATGCGTGGCGACCGTGCTGCTGGAAACGGGCATATTGCCGATGACCGAACCCATGACCGAAGTCATGCTGGAGTCGCCTGCCGGCCTGATCCTGGTGCGCTGCAGGTGCGCCAATGGCAAGGTAACCAGCGTGGAATTCACCAATCAGCCGGCTTTCGCCAACCATCTGGATCGGATGATAGAAGTGCCCGGCACGGGAACCCTGAAGGTGGACGTCGGCTTTGGCGGCATGACCTACGTCATCGTCGATGCCGCGGCGCTCGGGTTCGGGCTGACGCCCGACGAAGCTCGGGATATCTGTGAACTGGGCCAACGCATCAAGGCCGCGGCCGCCGAACAGCTGCCTTCCCCGCATCCATTGAATCCTGATATCAAGGGCATCACGCAAACGGAATTCGTACTGCCGCCGCGCCGCGCGGATGGCGTATTGCGGGCGCGCAATGCGGTCGTGGTGTCGCCCGGCCGCTGCGACAGGTCCCCGTGCGGCACCGGCACGTCGGCGCGCCTGGCCGTCATGCATGCCAAGGGGCAGATTGGCGTGGGCGAGACCTTCATACACGAATCCATCATCGGCACGGAGTTCGAGGCGCGCATCACGTCGACCACGACGGTGGGCGATTATCCGGCCGTTGGGTCCACCGTGGCGGGGCAGGCCTGGATCACGGGTATCACTCAGTTCGGCCTCGATCCCACCGACCCGTTTCCGCTCGGCTTCACGTTGGCCGACACCTGGCAGGAAGCGGTGGACGACAAGCTGATCAGATCGCGGAAGTGAAACATTCATATCGCGGGACAAGGATATACAGATGCTTGAACGAATTGGCTTCATCGGGACCGGCAGCATTACCGAGGCGGTGATACAAGGGCTGGCGGCCTCGCATGACAGGCCGGCCCAGGTGGTGGTGTCGCCGCGCAACGCGGAGACGGCAGCCCGGCTGGCCGCGCGCTATTCCTTCGTGCGGGTAGCGGCCGACAACCAGGATGTGCTGGACACTTGCGATGTCGTCTGCCTGGCCGTGCGTCCGCAGATCGCGATGGACGTGCTCGCCGGCTTGCGCTTCTCGCCCCGGCACCATGTGCTCAGCTTCATCGCAACCTTCAGGTTGGACCGGCTTGCGGCGCTCCTGCCCGAGGTCGCGCGCATTACCCGGCTGGCACCGCTGCCCATGGTGGCGCGGGGCCTGGGAACGACCATCATCCATCCCGCGGACCCGCTGGCCGCGCGCCTGTTCGACCAGGTCGGCCTGGGGCTGGAGGTCGAAGACGAATCCGCGTTCGACGTGCTGTTCGCCGCGACGGCGCTCATGGGCAGCTTCTTCACCATGCTGCACGCGCAAGGCGAATGGCTGCAGGAAAATGGCGTCGATTCCGCCACCGCGCGGTCCTACCTGGCATCCTTCTATTGCGGCTTGAGTTCCGTTGCCAAGGACACCGGCACCCCCTTCCCGGAACTGGCCCAGGAGTTTTCCACGCGCGGTGGCTTGAACGAACAGATGATCCAGGACTTGTCCGCGCAGGGATCCTTCGGCGCTTTCGCGCCGGCACTGGATCGGATATTGCAGCGTATACGGAAAGCCTGAGCCGTCCGGCTCAGCGCGCAAGCTTCCGGATGTCGTCGTAGAGCGACCCGCTGATCCATACGCCATGCTCGATACTCTTCTTCCTGGCTTCGAAGCGGCGCTGCGACGGCATCCGGGCGCCCTGGCCCACGATGGCGTCGAACAGCGCCTCCGCCGCCTGGCTGCCTTGCGCCGATCTGCCGCGTCCCAGCAGAGCCGGATCCATTGCGATGATCAATTCGCCATGGAAAGGCGTGGCGCCCGCGCCGGCATCGAAGGCCTGCGATTGCAGGCTGGTCAGGTCGCCGATCAAGGGGCCGGCCAGCAGTTCTATCATCGTGGACAGGGCCGATCCCTTGTACGAGCCGAAGGTCAGCAGCGCTCCCTCCAGGGCATCGGCGGGGTTCGTGGTGGGACGCCCCTCTTTGTCGAGCGCCCAGCCTTCGGGGATGGGCCGCCCCGCGCGGCGGTGCAATTCGATCTCGCCGCGCGCCACCATGCTGGTGGCGAAGTCGAAGACATAGGGATCCTTGCCGTCGCGCGGCCAGGCGAAGGCGAAGGGATTGGTGCCGAACACGGGTTTGCTGCCGCCGGCGGGAGCCACCCAGCTGTGGCTGGGCGTCATCGCGATGGCCGCCAGGCCATGGGCCGCGATGGCTTCGACTTCGGGCCATAAGGCGGAGAAATGGAAGCAATCGTTGATCGCCAACGCGGCAATCCCGTAACGTTGCGCCGTCTCCGCAAGATGCGGCAGGCCCTGTTGGAAGGCCAGCAGAGAGAAACCGCGCTTTGCATTCGCCTGGACGATGGCGGGCGCCGGATGCGAGATATCCGGCAAGGCGGCGGGATCGACGCGCCCGGCTCGCATGGTGTCCACGCACATGAACAATCGATACAGACCATGCGAATGGCAGTCGTCGCGCTGCCCGGCGGTGATCGTATGCGCGATCGCCGCCGCGTGAAGCCCGGAAAAGCCGCTGCGTGTCAGGACGTCGAAGGACAGGTTATAGACGTCTTCCAAGGACAAGTGGACGGCATCTTCCATCGTTGTGCCTTATTCCGTGTCCGAGGTTGCGCCGGCGGCAAGCCGGGTGTCGTGGCGGGGACGGCCCCAGTCGCCTGCTTCCTCGACCGCGCGCGGCAAATCTTCCTGCAGCATGAACCCTTGTTCCACGAGGCGTTGCGCCGCTTGCGCGATCGCGTTGCGATAGCCGTCGGCGCTTCCGTAGCGGCTCAGGATGGAGGGACGCGGGTCGCCAGTCACGCGTTGTTCATCCGGCGTGTCGGGCAATGGAATGTAGCTGCCGGTAGTGCCCAGCATGGCGCCATTGCCGAACTCGCGCCTGCGCATGCTCCACCCTGTGTAGGTGCCCAATGGCGCGCGCACGGCCGGCGCATGTACGCCGGCGACGTCCAGGCCGTCGCTGTCGACCGCCGGGACGAGGGTAGGGTAGGCCTGGCCCGGCAGTACGCGCGGTTGCGGATACACATCGCCGCGATCCAGGTCCGGCCCGAAATCCACGCGCTCCAGGGTGCTGGGCGACCCCGGAATCATCTGGCCCGGGATGGCGGGAAATTGCGTCTTCCAGGTGTCGTAGTCGCACAGCGTACCGTCGGCGCGCCGGGGAATGCGGCTGGCGGGCGGTGGCGTGCCGTGCGTGGCCCATTCGTCCATGCGGTCCAGCAGCGCACGAAAGAAGAACGACGTCGACACGCAGTTCTGGTAGTTCGTGCTCAGACCCGCGCTCGGGCGGATGGGGCCCGGCGCGCTGAAATGCTGAGAGGACGACCACATATACATGCGGACCGTATCGGGCTGCGGCAAATCCTGGCCCGCCGTATCCGTGTGCGCCAGGCTTGCGCGGCGATGCCAGTATTCCGAGGAGCTGTCGGTGTGGATGACCAGCGGATCGGTGTCCGGCCGTTTCAAAACGGCATCCGTGCGTCCGCTATGCACGTCCGTGCAGGAAGCGTAGGAAAACGGGAAGCGGTCGGCCGGGGTGTCGTGATTCTCGTAGTGCTGTCCCGGCAGCAGCGTCACATTGGCGAAGCGCTGATTCATCCACATCTTTCCTGCGCCAGCGACATGCGGCATGACGCCATCGAAGACGCGCCGATCCCGTGCGTCGGCGTTGAATCCGCCATGGACGAAATCGCGGATACAGCGGCCGGTTTGCGAGCGGCCCCAGGCGTAGGCCTTGCGTGGACGCATCTCGCCCTGGCCGAGCGGGTTCGGTTGCCCGGCCGCGTCCATGTCGTGGTACTTCAGGAAACTGACGAAATCGCGCACCGCGACATGGCCCAGGCCGAGCACCCGCGGATCCTGGGCCCGATAGCAGAGCTCGTAGATCCAGCCCGGCTCGAAGCCCTCGTGCAGCAGTATGTGATGGCGCGACGCGACGATGGCCCGCTCTTCTCCCTGGCTGTCCACGCCTATGCCGTCTTCCAGTCTTGCGAAGGCCCAGGCATCCTGGGGGATATCCTGGCGGCGGGAATGCGCATATCGGCGCCGGGTCAGCCGGGCGTGGCCGGTATCCAGGTCGGACGTCGGATAGCTGCGGGTCGACGCCAGGCTGGACAACGGGTAGACATAGGTCCCCGCGCGCGTGGGGACGAATTCGGTCCTGACCCACCCGCGGATGGGGTCTCCGCCATCGGTCGCGATCGGGACTTCAAGGATGAGCCGGCCCCCGCCCGGCAGCAGGTCGCCCTGCCAGCCGAGCCACGCAATCGCGTACCCGCGCCGCATCAGGAAGCCGTTGCCGGCATGTTCCAATCCGGTCGGAAAGTTGACCGGCGGCGCATCGTTGAAGAACTGCAGGGCGCGCTTGTTGCCGCGGTTGCCGTAATCGAAGAAAAGCCGGCCGTTGCCGCGCGCCATGTCGCATGGTTTAAGCAGCTGGAAGTCCGCCCGGTAGGCAACCAGCCCGTCCGCGTTGCGCTCCGCCTTGTCCAGGTCCACGACATTAGCCAGGTCCGGCGCCCTGGGGTCGGCAAGAAACCCGACTTTTCCGCTCAGCAGTTCATAGGCGCCGGCATCCGCGAATTCGTGACCAGGCGCGAATGGACGCCGATCGGTCAGGGTGTACCGCAAGGTGGGGGGCATGCGAATTTCCAATGGGGGGTAGGCGTAGGCAGGTGGCGCGGCGCGTATCCTTCATTCGGCCTTGATGCCGAATTGATGGATCAGCCCGGTCCATACCTTGATGTCGTTCTTGATGCTGTCGGTCAAGGCGGGCCCGGCGATGCGGTAGATCGACAGGTATTGGGCCTTGAACTGGGCTTGCAGCCGGCTGTCCTGCTGCGCGTCCTGCACGGCCTTTTCGATTACCTTGATCGCTTCGGGGTCCATGCCGGCCGGCCCGACCACGGCGGTCCAGGTGGGCAATGTGGGCAGATCCAGGCCCGCCTGCCGGGCGCTCGGCACGCCGGGCAGTTCCGGGATGGCGTCGGCACCGATGATCAGCAAGGGCGTGGCCGCGCCCGCCAGGAGCTGCGGCAGCGCGGGCCCGACCACGCTGGACATCAGGTCTGTCTGGCCGCCGATCACCGAACTGAACGCGGGGCCGGAACCGTTGAACGGCACGTGCATCAGTTTGATTCCCGCGTGGTACGCGACCATCTCGGTTGCCAGATGGGTGGAATTGCCGATGCCCGCGCTGGCGAAGGTGTAACGCCCGGGGTGGGCGGTGGCCGCCTTTTTCAAATCCGCGAAGGACTTCAACCCGCTTGCCTTGCTCGCCACCAGTACGAAAGGATTCTCGGCCACGCCGGCGATATAGGTGAAGTCCTTGATCGGGTCGTAGGGCAGATGCTTGTACAGGCCCGGATTCAACGTCATGGGCGAAGAGCCGCTAAGCAGCAAGGTGTAGCCGTCGGGCTTGGCCTTGGCAACGTAAGCGGTGGCAATCACGCCGTTGGCGCCGGGCCTGTTCTCCACCACCACGGACTGTCCCAGCGTTTGCGACATCCTGTCGCTCAGGATGCGCGCCACCGAGTCGACTCCCGAACCGGCGGACTGCGGGACGATGAGCCGGATCGGAGCGGCGGGATAGGCGGCGTGGACTTGGGTGGCGGCCAGCGATACCGCCAGGCCCGCCGCAATGCTGGCGGTAAGACGCATGAACATTATGGAATCCCCTTGTGCATTTATGCATGTATGTCTTCGCGACACGGTCCTTGCCAAGCAAAGAACGTTGTCACGAACGATTCTATGGACGCTCGCGAGCGGTCACAAATATGCAATAACGATGGGGCCATAGGAATTCACGATGGCCTTCGCTGTTTTCCACGCAGGCAGGCGTCGACAAGAGGTGCGCATGGATCTACGTCAACTTCGGTACTTCATCCAGATCGTCGATCTGGGCAGCATTTCATCGGCGGCCCAGGCATTGCATGTCGCGCAGCCGTCGCTGAGCCAGCACGTGGCCAACCTGGAAGGCGAACTGGAGACCCCGCTGCTGATACGCGGGCATAGCGGCGTACAGCCGACGAAGGCGGGCGACATCCTTTATCGGCACGCCAAGAGCGTGCTGCGGCAACTGGAGGAAACCCGGGCTGCCGTGAAGACGCATCGCGACACGCCGGCCGGCCAGGTAACGATAGGCCTGCCCACCAGCACGTCGCGGATCCTCGCCATCCCCCTCATGCGAGTCATTGCCGATCGTTATCCCGGCATACGCCTGAAGCTGGTCGAGCGATCCACCGCGGAGCTGGCCGAAGCCGTCGCGACCCAGAAAGCCGACCTGGGAATTTGCGTGGAGGTTCGTCCTCATGCCGGCATGCAGATCACGCCGGTACTGGACGAAGAGATCATGCTGGTGGCGCGACGGGACCATCCCGGGCGAGGACCCATTCCGATAGAGGAACTCGTGGAACTGCCCCTGATTCTTCCAAGCTTTCCGAACTCGGTGCGCGTGCTTTACGAACAAGTGCTGGCAAGGGGCGGACTGCCCTTGCGCCTGGTGGCTGAAACGTCGTCGACCGGTATTTCGCTGGCGGCGGTCGCGGCCGGCATAGGACACACGCTGCAACCCTGGTCGGCCACGCGGGGCTGGGAGGCTGGGCAAGCGTACGACTTCGTGTTGAGACCGCTGGCACACACGCCGCTGTTCAGGCGGATGTCACTATGCATATCGCATAGTGCATCGGTAAGCCGCACCTGCCAGACGGTCGCGCGGACCCTGTTGGAACTGATGCTGGAGATGGCGCATGGCGGTGCATGGCGAGGTGTGCGCCCGGTGGTGTCGGCCGGGGGCGACCGCGTTTCTGTCGGCGAGAATAAATAACAAAAGGTCATACCTTTCTCGGTAGGATGATAGGTCTGGCGCCGCGGGCCGCGATTGCGGCGGTTTCCCGCGGCGTATCCCTTCGACCTCTTCCGACAGGAGTTGACCGATGTCTGTCGCATTGAATCGCCGACGTGATTTTCGAGCGCATACCGTCTTCAAGCCCGAGTATCGCTTCGGCCTGGGCGGGGTGCCGCTGGGCAGCGAATTCGAAGTCGTCACGGATAGGGATGCCTACAGGACGCTGCAGGCTTCCTGGGACGCCGGTGTACGTTACTTCGATGTGTCGCCGTGGTACGGCCTGGGCAGCGCCGAACGCCGCTTCGGCATGTTCCTGCATAACAAGCCTCGTGACAGTTACCTGATTTCCACCAAGGTCGGCAAGTTGCTCAAGGCATCGCCCAAGAACAACGGCAGGGAGATGTTCCCCTTCAGCGACTCGCCGAACAACGTGGTGTTCGACTACACCGCGGATGGCGTGCGCCGGTCGGTGGAGGATAGCCTGCAGCGCCTGGGCATCGACTATATCGATGTGCTGTTCGTTCACGACATCTCGCCTGACAACCTGTTGTTGCCCAGGCCCTGGACCGAGGAATTCGCGATAGCGCTGAAAGGGGCGTTCCCCGCGCTGTCGCGCATGCGCGATGAAGGAATGATCAAAGCCTGGGGAATAGGCGTGAATACGCCGGAGCCCATCATGCGCGTGATTCGGGAGGCCGACCCGGACGTGTGCCTGCTGGCTTCGCAGTACTCGCTGGTCGACCATGCCTATGCCTTGAACAATGTATTTCCGCTGGCGCGCGAGCACGGCGTGGGGTTCGTCGTGGGATCCTCCCTGAATGCGGGCTTTGTCTCGGGCAGCGCGCGCTATAACTACGGCGCGAACCGGTGGAACATTTCAAGCGAGCACATCGCCAAGCGCGACCGCCTGCGGGCTGTCGCGAGCCAATTCGGAGTCGACCTGCGCGCCGCGGCCTTGCAGTTCTCCGCGGCGCCCGATGTGGCCCTGGCCTTGATCGTCGGGGCCCACACCGAAGCCCAGGCACTGGCCAACGCCAGCTCGATGAAGGACACGATTCCCGCCGCGTTCTGGGAAGAGCTGAAACGGCAAGGGCTTATCGAGCAGAATGCGCCGGTGCCGGAAGGCGGCAAGGTGGTATGAGCCGATCGCCGCGGGGGGCAGGCCGCCTGCGCGCGCTACCCGGTTGTCAGCGAGGCCCAGTTGGTGCGCGCCCGGAAGTGCTCCAGGCAAAACTCGATGAACAGTTGTACCTTCAGGGACCGATGGCGGGCCTTGTGCGTCACGATACACACGTCGTCGTCGAACCCGAAGGCGCTCGCCTGGTATTCCGCGAGCAGCGGCACCAGGCGGCCGGCGGCCAGATCGGGGCCGACCATCCATGTGGGTAGCAGCACCACGCCCAAGTGGCGCAATGCGCCTTCCCTCAGCACTTCGCTGCCGTCGGAACGAAGGCTTCCCGACACCGCGACTTCGGTCAATTCGCCGTCCTTGATGAATCGCCACGCCGGGCGCGGCACATCCGACCGGAAGGTCAGGCAGTTGTGTCCCGCCATGTCGGCGGGGCGCTGCGGCCTGCCGTACTTGTCCAGATAGCGTGGGCTGGCGCAGACGGTGCGCGGGCTGGAAACCAGCTTGCGCCTGACCAGCGAGGGACTGGTGACGTCGCCCCACAGAATCGCGACATCGATTTTCTCCGCCACCAGATCGGTGGGGTGGTCCGACAGTATCAACTCCACGCGCAAACCGCCGTGCCGGAGCAGAAACTCAGGCAGGATGGGGGCAAGATGCTTGTTCCCGAAGGCGACGCGCGACAGTACCCGCAGCGTGCCTTTCGGCGTGGCCTGCAGTTGCCCGATGTCGGCTTTCAGTTCGTCCATTGCGCCCAGGATGGACTGCAATCGCTCGTAGTAGAGCATTCCCGCCTCGGTAAGCGCGAGCCGCCTGCTTGTGCGGTTCAGCAGCTTGGCGCCTATCGAATCTTCCAGGGCATTCACCGCGCGGAATACGCTGGCCGGCGCGATCCCGGCCTGGCGCGCGGCGGCGGAGAAACTGCCCAGTTGCACGGAACGGGCAAATAGCTGCATGCAGACGATGGTATCCACGCGGCGGTCTTCATCTTTTCAGAAAACGAAAAGGTAGTTTGCGCGTCGGCGCATTGTCAATGGATTGGCGCTCTCCTACCGTAGCGGCTGTAAGCAATCATCAGAACGGAGACAACGATGGACGCACCATTTGACGGGCGCGTGGCGGGAATTGCATGTGGCTGGGCGACGCCCGGGATGCGACTCCTTCGAGGAGGACGCGGCCATGCCCGATGATTCCATGAAAAGCGTCAGCGGCCGCTGGGCGAGTTTCGCGAGCGGCCTGCGTTTCGAGGAACTTCCCGCCGGGATCGTCGAACTCGCCAAGGAGCGTCTGCTGGACTGCCTGGCGACCTCCATCCCGGCCACGCGCCTGCCCGTACCCACCGTGGCGATGGCGCTGGCGGGGCAGGGAGGCGGTCGCGCCACCATCATCGGTCATGCGGGTGGCTACGCCATGCCCGACGCGGCGTTCGTGAATGCGACCTTGATCAATGGCAGGACGCAGGATGACGTCCTGTACAAGTCGCATCCCGGCGCCGTCGTGGTGCCGGCCGCGTTGGCATCCTGTGAAGAACAGCATCGCGGCGGGCGCGATCTGCTGGCGGCGATGGTGGCCGGCTATGAGATCGTCGCGCGCGCCTATATCGGCGGCCCCGGCATGCTGCCGCGTTTTCGGGCCACCGGCGTGGCGGGGACCATAGGCGCCGCCGCCGCGGCTTCCCGGGCCCTGGGCCTGGACGTCCTGCAAACGCGCGACGCGCTCGGCTGCGCCGGCGTGTTCGCGGGCGGCTTCGGTGCCGGCTTCCTGACTGGCACGATGGACGTCAAGCTCAATGTCGGCATGGCCGCCCGCAACGGCGCATGCGCCGCCATGCTGGCGGCAGCCGGCGCGACGGCCTCGCCCCTTGCGTTCGAGGGCGAGGCGGGTTTCTACAAGGCCATGTCGAACACCGCGGACCAGGCGCACCGCGCGGTGGCCGGCCTGGGCGAACGACTGCTGATAACGGAGACGGTCTACAAGGAGTATCCGATCTGCATGTTCGTACAGACGCCGGTGGCGTTGGCATTGGCGCTCGCGAGCCGGCATGGGCTGGACGCGGCCGGCATCGATCATGTGCGCGTCACGGTCTCGGATGCGACGTTCACCAATCCCGGGTTTACCAATACGGCGCCCTTCGCCAGTGCCTTGCACGCCAGGATTTCCGCCAGATTCTGTGTCGCCGCCGCGCTGCTGGGCCGCCCGATCGACGAATACGACTATTACGAGAACCTGCGAGACGAAGGCGTATTGAGGTTGGCGGAGAAGATCGAACTGGTACGCGACAGTCAACGCGGCGACCAGGTGGACGTCGAAATCGCCACCTCCGACGGCCGGCTTCTGCGCATGACGGGATCCGAAGGCGAAACCATGAAACCGTCCAGGGAAAAGACCGAAACCAAGTTCAGACGCATCGCCGCGGCGGCCAGCCATGGGCGTGCCGAGCGGATCATCGAGATGGTGGGCAGTCTGGAGCATATCGGCGATGTCAATGAACTGACCGTTCTGCTGCGGGCGTCCACCGCCTAGCTTGCCGGCCACGTCGAAAACGAAACATTTACAGGAGAGGAAGATGTACGGCTGGAGAGCAAAGATCGGATTCATGGTGCCGCCGGGCGCGCCTACCGTGGAGGTCGAAATGCCGCGCCTGGCGCCCCCGGGGGTCTC
Organism: Bordetella sp.; assembly: GCF_057362025.1. Classification (NCBI taxonomy): domain Bacteria; kingdom Pseudomonadati; phylum Pseudomonadota; class Betaproteobacteria; order Burkholderiales; family Alcaligenaceae; genus Bordetella; species Bordetella sp. The sequence continues at coordinate 27,699 of NZ_JBMQQZ010000055.1, forward strand.
GGTGCATTTCACGCGCATGGACGCTTCCGAGGGCGTGGGAACGCAATGGGGCCAGGAAGAGCGGAACCGGCGCCAGGCCGCCAGCGTGGACGAGTGCGCACGGTTGCTCGCAATGGTGAAGCCTGCGGTCATCGTCATGGCCCACACGGCCACGAGCTACACCATAGGCGCGGAACGCGAGGCCGAGATTACGGCGCGCGTCGAAAGAACCACCGGCTGCCGCTTCATTACGGCCTTCGGTAGTTCACTGGCGGCGCTTCGGGAATTAGGGGTTAAGCGTATCGGATTGGCCACACCTTACTCGGAGGAAATTACGCTGATAGGCAAGACGCATCTTGAGCAGCACGGGATCAGCGTCGTACGGTATGCGCACCTGCAGGATTGCCCCAACGTTTATGACGAGACGCCCGAGCGAGCGTATACGGTGGCGCGACGTGCCGATAGCAGCGACGTCGATGCGATCTTCCTGAGCGGCGTCGGGATGCCGACCCTGCCAGCTATCCAGCAACTCGAGGACGATCTGAAGAAGCCCGTCGTGTCGGCAGCAGCCTGCATGATGTGGAACGCTTTGCGTACGGCCGGGGTGGACTATAGGCAGCCCGGCTACGGCAGGCTTTTCGCACGGTAATCACGTGTACGGCGTGTACCGGCCGGCGCGGAAAGAAGCTTCCGGCCGCCGGGCGATGCAAAACCATAATCGGAGACATGAATGAACAAAATCAATCGGCGCCGTGCCATGCAGGCTATGGCCGCTGGCCTGCTACTGCCCGCATTCGCGAAAATCGCCAGCGCGAAGGCCTATCCGGACCAGCCGGTGAAGGTGATCAATCCCTTCCCGCCGGGCGGGTCCAGCGATGTGATCGTTCGCGCGGTGACTGCCAAAATGAGCGAGTTCCTGGGCGGCTCGATGTACGTCCAGAATCTGCCTGGCGCGGGTGGCACCATAGGGTCTGACCGCGCGGCCAAGTCGGCGCCCGACGGCTATACGCTCCTGCTGTCCAACAACGCGTCGCAGGCGATAGCGCCGAGCTTGTACGCACGGTTGCCCTACGACCCGATAAAGGACTTCGACCACATCGGGTTGATAGGTACGCTGCCCAATGTGCTTCTGGTCGGGCCGGCTGTAAAGGCGACGAACTTCCAGCAGTTCCTGGCTGAAGCCAGGGAACGTTCGGCTACGAACCCGATGGCATTCGGTTCCGGCGGCAATGGATCGTCGCTGCATCTTTGCGGCGAGTACTTCCGGCACCTGACCGGCATCAACGCGCTGCACATACCGTTCAAAGGCAATGCGCCCGCGCTCGTGGCCCTGCTGGGTGGAGAGACGGCATTCCAGTTCGACAATATCACCACGGCGATTCCGCAGATTCGCGCGAACAAGCTGCGGGCACTCGGCGTCACCAGCGCCAAGCGCTCGCCCGCGCTGCCCGACGTGCCCACAATGGTGGAGCTCGGCTACAAGGATTTTGTACTGGGATCCTGGAATGGGCTTTCGGCGCCCGCCGGTACGCCGGCGGACATCCTCGATGCCGTCGCCAAGGCGCTAACGAAGGCACTTGCAGACCCGGCGGTCGCTTCGCAGTTGACCCAATACGGCATGCAACTGCCCGACTTCCCGCCATCCGGCTACCGCGGCTTTGTCGAGGCCGAAGTCAAGCGGTGGGGCAGCCTGGTCCGGTTGACCGGCGCGAAGCTGGACTGACGTCGCTTCGCGCGGCATCCCCGAGGCGCGGGCGGGGATGGTCAGATAAGCTTCTCCATTGTGATGGGCAGGTCGCGTACCCGTTTACCGGTGGCATGGTAGACGGCATTGCCGATGGCCGCGGCAACGCCGACTATGCCCAGCTCACCCACCGCCTTACCGCCGAGGGCGGTGGCCTGCAGGTCCGGTACGCCGACCGAAATCGTGGTGATGTCGGGCACATCCGCGTTGACGGCGACCAGGTAGTCCGCCAGGCTGGCGCTGACGACGCGTCCCGTCCTTGGATCGAATACCCCATCTTCCAGCAAGGCTTGGCCCAGGCCCATGATCATCCCGCCCATCCACTGGCTGCGCGCCAGCTTCGGATTGAAGACCCGGCCGCTGTCGAAGGCGCCCACCATGCGGCGAACGCGTACCGTACCGAAATCCTCGTCGACACGGACTTCCACGAATTGCGCGCTCCAGGCGTGCGCTGATACGCCGTCAGCGGTCGGAGACACCATCTTCCTGAACGTACGGTTGGCCTCGTGGCGGTCCTGCTGATTCGCGCCATCGGCGAAGGTGTCTGCGTTGACATCGACCCGGTCGCGCCCGGTGGCTCGCAGCAGCGCGCCGAAGTCCATCGCGATCCCGGGTGTGCGGCTCGAGAGCACCTTGCCGTCCGCCAGCACGAGTTCCGACGCCCGGGTGTGTCGCAGGGGCGAGCCGGAGTCCATCGCCGCAATCCGCAGCAGCTCGGCGCGCAAGGCAAGCGCAGCCTTGTGGACGGCGCCCACCAGGACATTGGCCAACTGCGATCCGCCGGCCAACGGCGCCAGCGGCAGCGAGGTATCTCCGAGGATGACGTCAACCTGTCCGGCGGGCAGGGCCAATGCCTCGGCGACGGTTTGGGAAAGAATCGTATAAGTGCCTGTTCCCAGGTCTACGCCGGCGCTGCGGACTTCGATCCGACCGTCCTGGAGCAGGGTGATCCTGGCCTGGCCGGGTGTGCGGCGGACCGGGTAAGTCCCCGTGGCCATGCCCCAGCCGATCAGTTCGCGCCCCTCCCGCATCGACCGGGGCCGCGGCGAGCGTCCGGCCCAGCCGAAGGCCTGCGCGCCCGCGGCGTAGGCTTCTTTCAACTGGCGCGTGGTCCACGGCAGTCTGGCTTCCGGATCGCTCTCCGCGTAGTTCTTCAAGCGCAACTCGAGAGGGTCGATGCCGAGTTCGTACGACAACTCGTCCATGGCCGTCTCTAGCGCGTAGGCGCTGGGGTTTTCTCCCGGTGCGCGCAGCCATCCGGGATTGACGGTGTGCGTGCGCCGCAGGCTATGGCGGGAAGAGAAATTCGGCACGGCGTACATCAGCGGCGTCACCGCGTTGCAGGGCTCCTGGTGGATGTCCTCCATGGCGGTCTCGTTCCAGCTGCGATGGTGAATAGCCACCAGCGTGCCGTCGCGCTTCGCGCCCAAGGTCAATTCCTGATGGGTCCTGGGGCGGCCGCCATAGCCGGTGAACGTCTGCTGCCGGGTCAGCGAGGTCTTGATCGGCCGGCCCAGCGCGCGAGCGGCGGCGCAAGTAATGGCGACATGGGGATGGGGAGACACCTTGCTGCCGAACCCTCCGCCGATGAACGGCGAGACGACGTGGACCTTGTCCACAGGGATGCCCATCCATTCCGCAATGACCGCCCCGGCTCCGCCCACCCATTGGCTGGGCTCCCATACCGTGAGTTCATCGCCTTGCCATGAAGCGATGCAGGCGTGGAGCTCGATGGGAAGGTTATATTCCCGGGGCGTCGTGTAAACGCCATGGACGTGAACCTCGGCCTGCTGCATGGCGGCCTGGGCATCCCCCCAGCTTACGTCCAGGGCGTCGATGGGCACGACAGGCGCGTCGGGGCTGCCGGCGTCCAGGATGGGCGTGGACGCCTCGTACTGGACTTCGATAAGGTGCGCGGCCCCGGTGGCCTGCTCCAACGTTTCCGCCACGACGAAGGCAATGTGCTGTCCATTCCAAAGGACGCGGTCGTCCTGCAGGGGGAGGAAGCTTTCGGTGGCGGCGCCGCCCTTGGTGTAGACGGTTGCCGGCAATATCCGTGGCGCGTTGGCGTGCGTGTACACGGCCAGAACGCCAGGCGCCGCTCGCGCCTTATCGGTTTCGATGCGCGAGACGCGACCGTTCGCGATGGCGGACTGCACGAGAACGCCATGGGCCAGGCCTTCGACGCGATGCTCGATCGCATAGGAAGCGAGCCCGGTGACTTTCAGCTGCCCGTCGACCCGGGGGATGGCGGCACCGAGCGCGTCGCTGGAAGCGGCGGCGGCCGGTGACGGCGCGGCCGCCTGCCCGGCGTTCGCGCTTGCGAGGGCAGCGGCCGGCAGCGCGCTGGAGGTGGCCCCCGCCGCCAGCAATTGCAGGAGTTCCCTGCGCTTGATCAGGACATCCAATCCGTGACTCATGCGAGACTCCCGGCTTCCAGCAGTGCCCGGGTTACGACCCGCGGGATCAGCGTGATTTTGTACATATTGTGTTCCCTGGCTACCGCGCCATCCGTGGCGCGGTTCGCCGCGGTTCTGATGACGCTCTCGGTGAAGGGCTTGCCGACCAGCTCGGCCTCTACCGCGCGAGCGCGCCAGGGCCTGGTGGCGACACCGCCCAGGGCGATGCGGACGTCCTTGATGGTTTTTCCGTCGCTTTGCAGTTCCACGCCGGCCGCCGCGCTGGCGGCGGCAAACTCGTACGATGCCCGATCCCGTACCTTCAGGTAATGCGAGTGTCGGAGCGCGGCGGTGACGGGGACTTCGACAGCCGTAATGATCTCGCCGGGCAGCAAGCTGTTTTCGATATGGGGCGTGCTGCCCGGTGACTTGAAGAACTCGTCGGCCATGACGACCCGCTCGCCGCTACCCTGGATGTGGATCCTGCCGTCGAAGGCCGCCAGCGCCGTGGCGAAGTCACCCGGATAGACGGCGATGCAGGATTCGCTGCCGCCCAGCACGGCGTGATTGCGATTGATGCCATCGCGCGCGGCGCAACCCGAGCCCGGCATCCGCTTGTTGCAGGGCGCAGCTCCCGCAGCGTCGCGGAAATAGGGGCAGCGCGTCCGTTGCAGCAGATTGCCACCCATCGTGGCCATGTTGCGGATCTGCGCCGAGGCCGCGCGCGCCAGGCTTTCCGCCAGGGCGGGTGCGGCAGCCTTGATGCGCGCGTGGTCGGCCACCGCGCTCATGCGAGCCAGGCTGCCGATGCGTATCCTTGTATCGTCGACATCGATGTGGTCCAGCCCCGTGAGGCGGGTAATGTCGACCAGGCGCCGCGGCCGCTCGACATCGCATTTCATCAGGTCGACCAGGGTGGTGCCGCCAGCCAGGATGCGGCAGGCCGGGTCCGCCACGAGGGCCGCGGCGCCGGTGACCTCGGCGGCGCGTGTGTATTCAAAGTCTTGCATGCGTCGCCTCCCCGTTGAGCGTGCGGGCCGCATCCTGGATCGCGGCAACGATGTTGGGATAGGCACCGCAGCGGCAGATATTGCCGCTCATGTATTCGCGGATCTCGGCCGCGCTGCCGGCATGGCCCTCCCGGATGCAGGCCACGGCCGACATGATCTGGCCAGGCGTGCAATAACCGCATTGGAACGCGTCATGCTTCACGAACGCGGCTTGCATGGCGTGCAGCACACCCGACTCTTCGGCCAGCCCTTCGATCGTGGTGATCGGCAGGCCCTCGGCCTGCGCGGCCAGGGTCAGGCAACTCAGCACGCGCTGTCCGTCCACGTGGACGGTACAGGCGCCGCACTGGCCGTGATCGCATCCTTTCTTGGTGCCGGTCAATCCGGCCTGTTCACGCAGTGCGTCGAGTAAAGTGGTTCGGGGATCCAGCGGCAGCGTCCTGGCGCCGCCATTGATCCGGAGCGTGATGGTTTTCGATTGAGTCATGCGCGAGCCCACATAGTCCAGCCTGGAGGCAGGTATTCCAGGTCATGTACCGACTATATGTTGCGGACCGTGCAGTCGCTGAGCCCGATCCTCTGCGATGATTGCCCAATCCTGTCGCTATGGGAGCGCCATCAAGGAACGTACGTCGCGGATCGGCGGCTGGCCGAACTGCCGCCGATATTCCCGGTTGAACTGCGTGCTGCTCTCGTAGCCTACCCGGAAGGCAACGGTGCTGGCGTCGGCCTGCTCCGTCAATAACAGGCGCCGGGCCTCGTGCAGGCGCAACTGCTTTTGATACTGAAGCGGGCTCATGGACGTAATGGCCCGGAAATGATGGTGAAAGGTGGAGACCCCCATGCCGGCCAGCGCGGCCAGCTCTTCGACTTTGACGGAACGGGGGTAGTTGTCCTTAAGCCAACTGATGGCCCTGGCGACCTTGCTGCCCTGGGTGCCAAGCAGGACAGTCTGCTTGAATCTCGCGCCCATTGGTCCGACCAGCAGCCTGTAGATGATTTCGCGCTGGAGTATTTTCCACAGGTACTCCGGATTTCCCGGATATTCGCAAAGGTCCAGCGTCCTGCGGACCAGATCGAAGATCTCCGGTGTCGCCGGACCCGTGGCCATGGCGGAATCCGGCGAGATATCGCCCGCGCCGTTCAACTCGATTTCGGCCAGCACTTCGCGGGCGATTGCCAGATCCAGCTTGATGAGCACCGAGACATAGGGATCGCGTTCGCTCGCGCCCAGTACCTCCGTCATGGTCGGCAGGTTGATGGACGTCAACAGGAAGCGCGACGCGTCGTAAAGATGGATGGAGTCGCCTAGTTGGACCCGTTTCCTGCCCTTCAGTATGACCGCCAGACTGGGTTCGTAGAAATAACCCGTGGGCGGCAGGGGGGTATCACGGTAATACACGTAGACACCCGGAAGCAGTTCAGTGTCCGGTGGATGCTGGTCGAACAGCTTCACCGCGGCGCGTGCCAGCTGCTCGCGTACCGCAGCGGTTTCGCTCAGCAGGCGGCTATCTTCCTCGGTCGTTGCATCGCGCATGGCAAGTTCCTTGTGGCGGACACGCTATTCCATGTTCAACGTGAACGAGTCTACCAGCCGGCCCGGCGATCCGGAGTGTCGGGCATCTGATCGACGACTCTTGCCTCCTGGACAGGTCGGATCTTGAACCAGATGGCATACAGTGCCGGCAGGAAGACAAGCGTCAGAACGGTCCCGCCTATGGTGCCGCCAATGAGTGTATAGGCAAGAGATCCCCAAAAGACCGAGAAAGTCAAAGGGATAAAGGCCAGCACAGCGGCAAGCGCCGTCAATACCACAGGCCGGGCCCGCTGGACCGTCGCTTCGACTACCGCGTTGAAGGGCGACAATCCTTCCTTCTCGTTGATGTGTATCTGCCCGACCAGGATCAGCGTATTGCGCATGATGATTCCGGCCAATCCGATCAGGCCCAGAATGGCGTTGAATCCGAAGGGTTGGTGGAACAGCAAGAGCGTTGGGACGACGCCCACCAGGGCGAGCGGGGCCGTCAGCACTACCATCGCCATGGCGGACATCGAACGTACCTGAAAGATGATGACGACCAGCATCAGGATGAACATGAGCGGGAATACCGCCGCAAGCGCCTTGTTTGCCTTGGCGGCCTCCTCCAGGTCCGCTGCCGTCTCGATGCGGTAGCCCGCCGGCAGTTTGGCGATAATAGGCTGCAGCTGCGGCAGGATCTGCAGCGAGACGTCGGGCGGCTGCATGCCTTCGGCGACGTCGCCGCGCACCGTGATTGTGACGTCGCGGTCCCGTCGGCGCTGAATGGGGTTCTCCATGCGCACTTCGGTACGACCGATCTGGTCCAGCGGCACGCGCTGCCCGGCGGCCCCGGTCAAGGTGAATGCCCCAATGCGCGATGGGTCCAAGCGTTCATCGCCCGCGCTGCGCGCCACAACGTCGACAGATCTGATGTCCTCGCGTACGCGCGTCACGGTCACCCCCGTTAGCAGGAATTGCAACTGTTGGGCGGCATCTTCGGAGCTAAGTCCAAACGCGCGCAGCCGATCCTGATCCAGAATGAAGTGAAGCGTTGGCGCCCGCTCGCCCCAGTCCGAATTGACCTGGCGTATGGACGGGTTGGCCAGCATGACTCGCTGCACCTGCCGGGCAATGTCGCGCACGACGACCTCTGAAGGTCCCATCACGCGGAAAGCAACCGGGAAGGGGGAGTAGGGCCCGAAAACCAGTTGGGAAACCCGTACACGCGCCTCGGGAGCGAGCTGATCGGCAACCGCCTGGCGCGCCCGATGCTTCAGTGCATCCCGGTCCTTTTCGCTTCCTGTCAGTACGACGATCTTGGCAAAGGACGGATCCGGGAGTTCGGGTGACATCGCCAGGTAAAAACGAGGCGCGCCTTGGCCGATATAGCTGGTCACCAGTTTCGTCTCCGGCTGGTTCTTGAGCCACCGCTCTATTTTGGCGACTGCGCCGCTGGTGGCCTCGATGCTGGTGCCTTCCGGCAGCTGCACTTCGAACAGGACTTCAGGCCGGTCGGAAACGGGGAAAAATTGTTGCTTGACGTGCCCCAGCCCCACAAAGGCAACGAGGAAAATCGCGCCTACGCACAAAACGACCTTCTTCTTGTGCGCCACTGCCCAGACGATGAGCGCACGCAAGCGGCGGTACCCGGGGGTGCCATAGATGGCGGCATGACCGCCCGCTACCCGCTTGATATCCGGCAGGAGCTTTACGCCGATATAGGGAGTGAACGCGACCGCGACGACCCAGGACGTCAGCAGCGCGAAGGCGACCACCCAGAAGATATTGCCGGCATACTCGCCCGCGCTGGACTTCGCGAATCCTACCGGCATCAGGCCGATGGCGGTCACCAGCGTGCCAGCCAGCATGGGCGCCGCCGTGTGGCCCCAGGCATAGGTGGCCGCGGACACGCGATCCAGTCCTTCTTCCATCTTGACGACCATGGCTTCGATCACGATGATCGCGTCGTCCACCAGCAGTCCTAGTGCGAGAATCAGGGCTCCCAGGGTGATTCGGTCGAAATCCCGCCCTGTTGCCAGCATGATGATGAACACGCCAGCAAGTGTCAGGGGGACCGCCGCGGCAACGACTACGCCGACGCGCCACCCCAGGCTGATCAGGCTGACGACGATCACAACCAGCAACGCGACGAAGAACTTCAGCATGAACTCGTCGTAGGCTTCCTTGATGTTTACCGCCTGGTCCGTGATCTTTGTGAACGTCATGCCCAGCGGAAGCTCATGGGAAATGCGGCTTGCTTCACTTTCGAGTGCTTTGCCCAAGTCCAGGCCGTTGTACCGGTCTCTCATGACGACGCCCAGCAGAAGCGCCGGTTCACCCTGGCTGCGGATCAGGAAGGTGGCGGGATCCTCGTAACCGCGTTTGACCTCCGCGACGTCGCCGATACGCAGCGTGCGGCCGTTGGCCACGATCGGTGTGGCGCGAATCTGCTCCAAGTTCTCCAGGGCGCCGTCGAGCCTGACCTGGACCTGCTGTCCGTGGGTTTCCACCGAGCCTGCCGGGGTGACGGCGTTGCGCGCGTTGAGCGCGGTGAAGATGTCGCGTGCGGATATGCCTAACGTGGCCAGTCGCTCATATGAGAATTCGACGAAGATGCGCTCGGGCCGTTCGCCCAGGATGTTGACCTTCTTGACGCCTTCGACCTTGAGCAGGCGTTGACGCAGGGCCTCTGCCTCGCGGACGAGCTTGCGCTGCGGTTCGCCTTGTGCCTTCAGGGCATAGAGAGCGAAGGTGACATCGGCGTATTCGTCATTAATGACGGGCGGCAGCACGCCGGGCGGTAGCTTGACTGCTTCATCGCCCAGCTTCTTTCGGGCTTGATAGAACTCCTCGGGTACTTCGCCGGGGGGCGTGCTGTCCTTGAGCGTCACCGTCATAAAGGCCAGGCCAGGGCGCGTGAACGTTTCCGTGCGGTCGTACCACTTCAGCTCCTGCATGCGCTTTTCCAAGGGCTCCGCAACCTGGTCCTGCATCTCCTGGGCTGTGGCGCCGGGCCAGGCGGTCACAACCGTTAAGGTCTTGATGGTGAAGCTTGGGTCTTCGGCCCGCCCCAGCTTCAGGAACGCAAAGGCACCGGAGACCGAAACCGCAATAATCAGGAATAGGGTGACCGCCCGTTCGCGCACGGCAATAGCGGAAATGTTGAAACCGCTCATCGTGTCACCTCGTTACGTGCGACGGCATCGCCACCATCGCCGCGCGGCGCTGTGGCGTTAGTTATCGCACCCGCCGCTCGAACCTGCTCTCCTTCATGAAGCAGGTGGGCCCCCAGCGCCACGAAGCGCTCGCCCGGCGCCAATCCTCCGCTTACCGTGACGGTCTCTATACCCAGGCCGGCGACATGCACGGCTCGCCAAGCGACCTTTGCGGGGTCTCCGGACACAATCCATACGCCAGGGCCCGCGCCCCGGTCATAGAGCGCCGCCAGGGGGACCTGCACCACGCTGGTACCGGTGGCGTCGGCGAAGCTGACGCTGATCGTCGATCCCAGCGGCGCCTGCGCGGCTGCATGGTCCAGGACGTAGCGGGCCTCGAAGGTGCGGGTGCGCGGATCCGCATAGTCGGATAGTTCGCGCAACCGGACGGCCACCGCCGGTCCTTTGCCGCCATATAGTCGTGCCTCGCCGATGGAGCCCAAGGCGGGTCTTAGCGTTTCCGGCAGATCGATGACGGCCTCTCGCGGGCCGGCTCGCGCGACTCGGACCACGGTCTGTCCCGCCGTTACCACCTGGCCAGGTTCGGCCAACGTCGTCATGACAACGCCGTCGGCGTCTGCGTAAAGGGTGGCGTAGCCAGATTCATTACGCGCCACGTCAGCCTGGGCCTGTGCGGCGCTGAGGTCAGCACGCGCGGTGTCGGCGGCGGCTCGTGCCTGATCGTAGGCCGAGGCGGACACCGCACCGGCGCCGACCAGTTCCCGGTAGCGTTTTTCATCCGCGGCAGTCTGCAGGGCGCGCGCGCGCGCCGCGCTAACGGCCTGCTCCCGCGCTCGCATCGCCAGCGCCAGATCGGTTGCGTCGATGCGCATCAGCGCCTGGCCGCGGCGGACATGTTGACCCGTATCCACCAGCCGCTCGACAACCTTGCCGTTAACGCGGAACCCAAGGTCGCTCTGCACGCGAGCGACAACAATGCCGGTGAAGGTGCGTGTGCTGGGGCGGGGCTGCTCGACCGTGGCCACTCGTACCAGCGGAGCCGCGGTCCGAGGATCGTCGGCGGGTGTCGGCGTGCAGCCGGTTAGCGCACTGACCAGGAAAAGGGCTAAAGCGGCCGGAAAGGGCGGCAGCGCCGAACGAAGCAGATGTGGCATTGGAGTCCCCGGGGACAAGCAGAATGCCGGCAGTCTGATTCTAATGACCAATATTGTCAATAGTCACCAAACTAACGAAATTGGCCACCATCGACGGCCCGCGAAGAAAATTCCGCTGGACGTGTCGAATATCAAGGGCTCACGGGGCGAGGCTTCGGAGCACCAGGCTCGCAACCTCGCGAGGAGCCTCCGGCAACCGGTCCAGGTTGTACTGAAGCATCAGGGGGTTGATGAAGGGATACATCACCAGGTAGATCGAGCGGGTGGCCTCGTCGAGCGGGGTTTTCCGCTCGAACTCGCCGGCCTCGCGGCCTTCGCGCAGAATGCCGGCCAGCAGGCTTTGAATGCGTGCTTCGTAGGCGCGCGAGCTCTCCCACTTTTCCGATACGGAGTGCGCCGCAATCTCGTAGAGCTTGCGGTCTTCGAAGAAAAGCTGCGCGGAGAGCTCCACAAGCGTGATGAAAAGCCGGCGAAAGCGCTCGGTGGCGGATTGCGCGCCGTCCATGGCGCTGACGACGCCATCCATCACGTGCGCCAGGCAATCCGCGCAGATTGCCTCGCCGATGGCCTGTTTGGAGTCGAAAAACTTGTAGATGTAGGCCTTGGAAAAACCGATCTCGCGGGCCAGGTCGGACACCGTGGTCTTCGCGTAGCCATAGCGGCTGAAATGCTCGTTGGCCGCTTGCACGATCTGGTCGCGCACACTGTGATCGGCGGGGCCGCGTCGGCCCTGCTGCATAGGCAAAGTCTCAGTCATGGTCAGCAATGTCCCTGGAGTGGGTCGAAGTGCCGATGGGGAGACGGCAACTCATGCGGCGGCGCCGCGGGAAACAGGGTGAGAAAAGCATAAGTTGACTACTAATGACCATATCGTACAATGGTCACTAAGATCTTACTCAAATTGTATCTGCCTGCGAGCCATTCCGCCGACGTCCACCAGGATCCACCATGCATCCGCTCAAACCCGTCCTTCCTATTGTCGTCGCAGGCCTGCTGTTGACGGGCTGCGCGGTCGGTCCCGACTATGAAGCGCCCAAAGTTGCCACCAGCGATCGTTTTCAAGGGGAGGCAGCGGTCGAGGCCCGCCACGCAAGACCTGGCGCGGATATGCGAGTCTGGTGGGAGGGGTTCAACGACCCGCTCCTGTCGCAGCTCGTCACGCGCGCGCTGGCCGAGAACCTCGATATCGCCCAGGCTGTCGCACGCGTTAGTCAGTCGCGCGCCTCGCTGCGCGAAGCCAACGCCGCACTCCTTCCCTCGGGCACGGTGGATGGACTGGCGGGACGCGCACGGCAGTCATTGGAAACGCCGCAAGGGCGGCTTCTCAATGCCAGCCCGGGGTACAACCGCAACGGGAACTACTACGAACTCGATCTGAACACGGCGTGGGAGCTCGATCTCTTTGGAGGGTTGGGGCGCGAGCGGGAGGCAGCCATTGCCAGTTACGAAGCAGCGCAGGCTTCCGCGGAGGCAGTCCGGCTTGCCGTGGGCGCACAGACCGCGGATGTGTACGTGACCATCCGGGGCCTGCAGGCAAGGTTGGCTATTGCGCAGGATCAGGTCAGAACGAGGGCCCGGCTCTTGTCCACCGTCAAGCTCCAATTCGATAAGGGACTGGCCGCCGAACTCCAGGTCCGTCAATCCGAAGGTGCGTTGGCGGACGTCCGCGCAACGGTCCCCGTGCTGCAGGATGGCCTGCAGGCGGCGATGAACGCGCTTGACGTCTTGCTGGCAAGGCCGCCGGGCTCCAGCGCCGGCATGCTGGCCCCGGCAACCCCTATCCCCGTCGCCCCCGCAATTGCCGATGCCGGCACACCCGCGGACTTGATCCGGCGCCGGCCCGACCTGATCGCTGCCGAGCGGCGGCTGGCAGCCAGTAATGCGCGCATCGGCGCGGCGATCGCCGAGTACTATCCGAAATTCTCCCTGGGGGCGGTGCTCGGAACCGCAACCACGGTATCGGGCCATCTGTTCAATGACAGCGCAAACCAGGTGCAGGGTGTCCTGGGTTTGCGTTGGCGCCTGTTCGACTTCGGACGGATCGAGGCTCAGATCGCAGATGCGCGGGGGCGCAATGCCGAAGCGCTGGCGGCTTATCGGCTGGCTGTCCTGCATGCATCGGAGGACGTGGAGAACGCGTTCTCCACTTTGGTCAAGCGCGAGGAACAGGCACGGTATCTTGACGAAGGGACTACGGCCTACGAACGGGCGCGGACGACCTCGTTCACTGCCTATCAGAGCGGCTTGGTAAGTCTCATCGAAGTGCTCGACGCCGACAGCGCCTTGCTACGGTCCCGCGATGCCGGCGTGATAGCACGTACGGAGGCTACCCGGGCGGCGATCGCATCCTATCGTGCCTTGGGGGGAGGCTGGGATCGCCCCGCAACCGGCGCCGCAGTCGCTGCGAAGTAGTAGCGGGCAATTCCAGCTTCGACATTAAAGTATCCCTGGGTCGAGACGGAACGGGCGCCCGTGCACGCCCGCGTCTACACGTACTCTGCCGGTTGAGGATGAGAAAATGATGGGACTTGGCGCGCGATTGCGGTGCCCGGCATCATTCACCATCCTATTCAGAACGAAATGAACCAGCGGAATGTCACCCATCGGATGATCGAGGCTTTCCAGGCTGCCATGCAGCACGGTGGCGTCAGTGCCGGCGCCGATGCGCTTGGGATATCGCAGCCGGCAATGAGCCGGCTGCTTGCCGGTCTGCAGAAATCGGTAGGCTTCCCGCTGTTCGCCAAGAGCGGGCGCACGGTCAAGCCCACGGATGAAGCGCATGCCCTGATGGCGAAGGTGCAGCAGTCTTTCCTGGGCCTGGAGCAGATCGTCGATTTTTCCGCCCAGCTCCGCAAGCAGAAGCTGGGCCGGCTGAGCATCTGCGCCATTCCGTCGATTGGACACTCGATCATGCCCAGGGTTGTCGCGCAGCTCCGGCGCAGGTTCCCCGACGTCCTGATCAGCCTGCAGGTCAGTTCGTACGTCGACGTGGCGCGCCAGGTCAAGACGCGGCAGGCCGACATAGGATTGACCGGCGATACGTTCTCGCTGGGGGGAGTGGAGACGGTCGCGGAATTTTCCGCGGATTGCGTTTGCATCGGCACGTCCGCGTGGCTGGCGCCGGGGGCGACGCACGTGGACGTGGAAGAGCTGGGCCGGTTGCCCTTCATTGCCTCGACGGGCACGTTTCGCCCGCGCCTGGATGCCTGGCTTCGGGCGAACGAGGTGCGGGTCGATGCCATGGCCGAAGCCTCGCTCTTCCAGTCCATCAGCGATCTGTGCCTGGAAGGCCTTGGCGTGGCCGTCGTGGATCGCTTGACGGGTATCAAGCACCGGGAGCGCGGCGGCCTGACCCTGCCGCTGCGGCCCTCCATGGCGTACACGGTATACGCCACGGCGATGAGCGACACACGTATGTCGGCGCCGGCACGCGAACTTATCCGGCTTGTCGCCGCGGCGCACGGCTGAAAACATAACATTCAGGTATGGGTCGATGACCTGGCATCCATGGATACCGGGGCGATGCCTTTTTAGGATGGAGCCTCAATAAATTTCTAGGGGAATCCTGATGTCCTGGAGCATTGCGTATCGGCCGTGGATAGTCGCGGCTTCGATGGGGCTGGTCTTCGCCGTGCCGGCGGCGCATGCCGAGTGGCCCGATCGGCCCATTCGGTTCATCGTCAATGCCGCCGCGGGCGGCGCCGCCGATGGCACCGCCCGGGTGCTGGCCGAGGGACTGGGAAAGCGGTTGGGCCAATCCGTCATCATCGAAAACAAGCCGGGCGCCTCCGGTGCCATCGGTCTGGATACCGTCGCCAAGGCGGCCCCCGATGGCTACACCATCGGCAACGCCAACCTGGCGACATACACCGTCACCGCGTTGACGGCGAAGTCGCTTCCCTATAACCCCGATAAAGACTTCACGCCCATTGCGAAGCAATGGACACAGCCGAATCTGCTGGGCGTCAGTCCCAAGCTTCCGGTCAAGACCGTCGCCGAGCTGGTGGCATATGCCAAGGCGCATCCCAACGAAGTGTTCTACGGCTCCACCGGTACCGGCACCGCATTGCATGTGCTCGGTGCGTTGTTCGCGAATCTGTCCGGGGCGCAACTGATCCATGTGCCCTACAAAAGCGCGCCCGCGGCCGAACTCGATCTGTCGACCGGGCAGATCCAGATGATGTTCAGCAATTTCACGTCCATGGAACCGCAGGCGCGCGCGGGCCGCATTCGCGCTTTGGCCATCACCGGCCCGACGCGTTCGCCCATGCTTCCCGATGTGCCCACCATCCGCGAGGCGGGTTACCCGGCGCTGGAGATGGAAACCTGGGGCGGTGTCGTCGGTCCGGCGAATATGCCGCCGGCTATCGTGGACAGGCTGAATCGCGAGATCAATGCGGTGCTGGCCGATCCCGCCGTGATCAAGAAGCACGCTGCCCTGGGCGCGACAGTGGCGCCGGCCTCCATTGCGGAGTTCAAGCAGATGCTCGATGCCGACAGCGCCCGTTGGGGTGAAGTAATACGGCGCAACAACATCACGCTCGAGTAGCGAAGCTTAGTGATCCTCTGAACGCACGCGGCCGGGGCGGACCCCGTCGCCGCGCAGAGGACAGATCATTCCTGGAAGACCTGGCCATTCGTATGTCCTCAAATGAAATCATCGTCGTAGGCGGCGGCCTGGTCGGCGCCGCCATTGCGTACGGAATAGCCAAAACCGGCGGTACCGTGACCCTGCTGGACCAGGGAGATATCGCGCATCGTGCCTCGCGCGGCAATTTCGGCCTGGTCTGGCTGCAAAGCAAGGGCGCCGGCTTCCCGCGCTATGCCCAGTGGAGTCGCGACGCGGTAGACCACTGGGGACCGCTCGCGAGAGAACTGGCCCAACTTACCGGCGTCGATGTCGATCTGCAGCAGAACGGCGGCTTCTGGATCGGCTTCAGCGAGAAGGAGGTCGTCGAACGCGCGGCCATGCTGGCCGAGATCAATGTCGACGGCCGCACGCCGTTCGAAATGCTGGATCACGTGGAACTGAAAGCGCGCCTTCCGGCCATCGGTCCGAAGGTAGTGGGCGGCAGTTGGTGCCACCTCGACGGGCATGTGAATCCCCTGAAACTGCTGCATGCCTTGCATGCCGGTCTGAAGTTGCGCGGTGGACGGATCTGCAACGGCGTCGACGTGCGTGAGGTCAGCGCGGACGAGAAATCGTCGCGTTTCCTGGCCAGATCGGTCGACGGACGATCCTGGACCGGCGACAGGATCGTGCTGGCCGCGGGATTGAGCAACGACACGCTTGCGTCGCAGTTGGGACTGCACGCGCCCGTCGTGGCCAATCGGGGCCAGGTGCTGATTACGGAACGGCTGAAGAGGTTCCTGCCGTATCCGACGAACAAGGCCCGCCAGACGGCGGAAGGGACGGTTCAACTCGGGTTCTCCGTCGAGGACGTGGGCCTGGACGACGGCACGACGGTGTCCGCCATCGAATGGATAGCAAAACGCGCGGTGACGACCTTTCCGGTTCTATCGACCGTGAAACTGGTGCGCGCATGGGGCGCGCTTCGGGTGATGACGCCCGATGGCGCTCCGATCTACCAGGAGTCGGCGAAGTATCCGGGCGCATTCGTTGCGACCAGCCATAGCGGCGTCTCGCTGGCGGGTTCGCATGCCTATGAGATCGCCCCCTGGATCGCCGGCGTCAAGCCGCCTCCGCGCGGCGTGGAGCAGTTCGCCGGGGAGCGCTTTCTCGACCCCAACAGGAAATTCAGCAATGCGCACTAACGACCAGGACACCGCCATTTCGCTATTTGTCTCGGAAGAAAGTCCCGGCGCGAGAACCGTCCGTATCCATCTCGACGGCAAGCCGCTGTCGGTGCCGGAAGGGATCAGCGTCGCCTCGGCCTTGCTGATGTCGGGCCTGCGCACATTCAGGTCTACCCCGGTCTCCGGATCGCCGCGGGCGCCGTACTGCATGATGGGTGTGTGCTTCGAATGTCTGGTGGAGATCGACGGCCGCCCGGGCCGGCAGTCCTGTCTTGTCCAGGTCCGAGATGGAATGCATGTCAGGCGCCAGGAAGGCGCCACAGAACTGGATGATGCGAGCGATAAGGGCTGATATGGATTCGAATGTCGAGCAATTCGACCTGGTGGTCGTGGGCGCGGGCCCGGCCGGTCTCTCCGCCGCGCTAGAGGCCCGGCATGCCGGATTGAGCGTCGTCCTGCTGGACGAGCAGCGGCGCGTCGGCGGGCAGATCTACCGGGCCGTCGAGGAGGCGCCGCCGCGCAGGCGCAGCGTGCTGGGCGCGGATTACGCCGCCGGTGCGTCCCTTGCGGAGTCGTTCGCGGCCAGCGGCGCGGTTCACCGGGCAGGCGCCGCCGTCTGGAACGTCGATAGGGATAAAACGGTTTCCTATCTGCAGGACGGCCGTGGAAAAACCGTTCAAGGCCGCGCCGTGGTGCTGGCCAGCGGCGCGATGGAGCGTCCCTTTCCGGTTCCCGGTTGGACCTTGCCCGGCGTCATGGGCGCCGGTGCGGCCCAGATACTCTACAAGGCGTCCGGGGCAATCCCGGCCGAGCCTGTCGTCATCGCCGGATGCGGACCGTTGCTGCTGCTTCTGGCGCAGCAGTATCTGCGCGCCGGAGTCAGGATCAAGGCCTTGGTGCAGACCACCGGCGCCGCGGATTACTGGCGCGCGGCCTTGCATCTTCCGCATGCCGTGCGAGCTTGGGAAGACCTTGCAAAGGGCGCGAAGATGCTCAGGGCTATCCGCGCGCATGGCGTCGACACGTACAACGGCGCAAGCGGCTTTTCCATTGAAGGCACCGATAGGGCCGAGGCCATTGCCTTCACGCATAAAGGCCGGCGCAAGCGCATCGCGTCCCCGCTGGTTCTGCTTCATCATGGAGTGGTCCCCAACACGCAGCTGAGCTGGTCGCTGCGAGCCGAGCATCGGTGGGATGACGCGCAACTCTGCTGGGTGCCGCGGACCGATCCCTATGGCCAGATCCAGGACACGCACATCTATATCGCCGGCGACAGCCGGGGCATCGTCGGCGCCAAGGCATCGGCTGCGCAAGGGCGCCTGGCCGCCTTGGATATTGCCCGTCGCCTGCGGACTATCGACGCGAAGGCCATGCAGCGCCGCGAGGCCGAAGTGCAGGCGGAGTTTCGCAGGCATGTACGTATCCGGCCCTTCCTGGACACCCTGTATCGGCCCAGGGACGACCATCGCATTCCGGTCGACGGGAACGTGATCGTCTGCCGTTGCGAAGAGGTCCCCGCCGGAAAGATCAGGAAATACGTGGAGGTCGGGTGTCTTGGGCCCAACCAGACCAAGGCTTTCGGCCGGTGTGGGATGGGCCCGTGCCAGGGCCGGCTCTGCGGATTGACGGTGACCGAAGTCATCGCGCACGAACGCAATGTCAGTCCAGGGGACGTCGGGTACTACCGGATCAGGCCGCCCATCAAGCCCATCACGCTGGGCGAACTAGCCAATCTCGACCAATAGTTTTTTCAACCTGCCCCGAGGAGTCTCAGACATGGAAATCAAACGCATCGCGACCGACACGCGCCGATCGCGCGCAGTGGTCTACAACAACATGGTTTTCGTGGGTGGCCAGACCGCCGACGATCGCAGCCAGGACATCCGCGGCCAGACTGCCCAGACGCTGGCCAAGATCGAGAAATTCCTGGCCGAAGCCGGTACGGACAAGAGCCGTCTGCTGACGGCGCAGATATGGATCAAGGATCTGGAGCGCGACTTCGCCGGCATGAACGAGGTCTGGGATGCCTGGACCGCGCCGAATGCGGCACCGACCCGCGCGACGGCGCAATGCGATCTGGCGGCGAAGGATATTCTCGTCGAGATTATCGTCACTGCTGCCGTGTAAGTGCGCCGCCTGCCCCCTCAGGGCAACACCAGCGCCAGGGTTTCCTTGACCTCTTCCATGACGACATAGCTGTGCGAAGAGGCCGAGGCGGGCAGGCGCTTGAGCAGATCGCCCAGCAGGCGGCGATACGCGCTCATCGCCGTCAGTCGTGCCTTGACCAGATAGTCGAATTCGCCGGATACCAGATGGCATTCGAGGACCTCCGGCACCTTGAGCAATTCCGCGCGCACCTTGTCGAACACATCGCCGGACTTCGCCGACAGCTTGATCTCCAGAAACACCAGCAGCTCCAGCCCGAGTGCCCGCGGATTCAAGTGTGCGTGATATCCCATGATGATGCCATCGCGTTCCAGACGACGGACACGCTCCGCGCACGGCGTGGCGGATAGGTTCACCTTCGTGGCGAGTTCGGTGATGGCTATCCGGCCGTCACGCTGCAGGATGTCGAGGATCTTGTAATCCGTGCGATCGAGGGTGCGCATGTTTTCTCTGTGCACAATAGAAAATCAGATTCGATGTAGCGACTTTAACCAAGATTCAACGGAACTATGGTTAAAAACACTGGCGACACCAAAATAAAATAGCGATTTGACCATGAACAAGGGGAGTCCGGCCATGCATGTGGTCGTTCTGGGCGGTGGCGTTATCGGCACCACCACCGCGTATTACCTGGCACGCGCAGGGGCGCGAGTCACTGTGCTGGAACGGCAGCCGGGTGTCGCGCTTGAAACCAGCTTCGCCAATGCCGGGCAGATCTCGCCCGGGTATTCCACGCCGTGGGCGGCGCCCGGTATTCCTTCCAAGGCCCTCAAATGGATGTTCCAGCGGCATGCGCCATTGGCCTTGCGCTGCGACGGCAGCCTGTTCCAGCTGCGGTGGCTGGCGGCATTGCTGGCCAATTGCAACGCGGCACGCTACGCGACCAACAAGGAGCGCATGCTGCGCCTGGCTGAATTCAGCCGCCATTGCCTGCAGGCCGTGCGCGCGGAAACCGGTATCGAGTACGAGGGCCGGAGCCTGGGATTGCTGCAGCTCTTTCGCGATGCCGCGCAGTTCGAGGCCGCGCAGCGCGATATTTCGGTACTGCAGGAACAAGGCATACCGTACGAACTGTTAAGCGCCACTGAGCTGGCAAAGGCCGAGCCGGCGCTGGCGCGCGCACGTTGCCGCCTTGCCGGCGGCCTGCGGTTGCCGAACGACGAAACCGGCGACTGCCACCTGTTCACGCGGGAGCTCGCCATCCTGGCGGCCCGGCTGGGCGTCGACTTCCGCTACGGCGTTTCCGCCGAAGCCCTGGTCGTGGAGGGCGACCGCGTGGCGGGCGTGCGCGCCGGCGGCAAGTTGCTGGCCGCCGACCGCACGGTCCTGGCGCTGGGTTCGATGTCGCGCGCAATGGCCGCGCCCCTGGGCATGGACCTGCCGGTGTATCCCGTCAAGGGATATTCGTTGACCGTACCGATCGTCGACGAATCGGCAGCGCCGGTTTCCACGCTGCTGGACGAGACCTACAAGGTAGCCGTCACCCGGCTGGGGCGGCGTATACGCGTGGGAGGCATGGCGGAGCTGGCGGGCTACGACCTGCGTCTGAAGCCACGCCGGCGCGCAACGCTGTCCATGGTGTTGCAGGACTTGTATCCCGGGGCCGGCGACGTCGAGCGAGCCGACTTTTGGACCGGCCTGCGGCCCATGACGCCGGACGGCACCCCCATCGTCGGCCGCAGCCGCTATCGGGATCTGTACCTCAACACCGGACACGGCACGTTGGGATGGACCATGGCTTGCGGTTCAGGCCGTATCGTCGCCGACCAGATCTGCGGCCGCGCGCCGGAGATTTCCATCGAGGGCCTGGAATACTCCCGGTACGGCGCATGAGCAGGCCCGCCCATGCCCACCGGGTTTTCGCGATGCGCGACGTGGACGCCGGGCACGGCGAGGGCTACGGTGCCCGATTCGTCGCGCGGCAGCCGGCTCAGAACCGATAGCCGACCCCCACGGCACCATAAGCGGACGTGCGCCGCTCCACGATGGGGCTGTCGCGGGCATCGCCCAGCAGTGTGCGCACTCCCACCGTGGTAAACACGCTCCATTGCCGGTCGATCGCGTAACGCCAGTTCGCGTACAGGCCGACCGACCGGAATCCGGCGCCGGCCGAATAACTGCCCAGGCCGGCCTCGCTGCGCGCGGCTTCCGAGCTGCCGACGCCGAACCAGGTCGACATATCGTCATGGCTGGCCCAGGCCGTTTGCGCGCCCAGCCGGACGACGTTGCGGCCCGCATCCCAGACCGCATAGGAGCCATTGAGTTCGATGCGAGTGCCATAGCCCGCGTGCAAGGCCTGGATCGCCGTGGTGGTGATGCGCCAGCGGCCGGGCTGCCAGCGCAGGAACGCGCCCACGGTGGCGTGCGCGTCGATATCGTCCAAGCCCTTCAGGCGGTCGTGGTCGTCCGCATCCCGGCCCAGGCGCATCCCGGCGAAAACGCCTGCCTGCCAATCCGGGGCCAGCCGCGTGCGCAGCCCCACGTTGGGCAGGCCGTCGTGCGTGCCGACGAAGAACGCGCCGCGCTGGTAGGAAAGCCGCAGCACCGGTACGGCGTGGTAGTCTTTCGCGCCAGCGTATTCGGGTGCGATGCCGACGCCCAGCCCGACGCTGTTTTCGGCCTGGGCTTCGGTGCTCGCCAGCAGGGCGGCGATGCTCCACAGGGCCGTCCATGCATAGGCACGCCGGCGGCGCGGAATCGGCGCGCCGCGCGAGCGCAACGCCTGTGTTCTGATGGTCATCGATATACCTTTGCGTGCGGCCACCGGATAGGCAGCCTTCCGGACCGGCATTGTCGGGAAAGCGTTTTAAAAGTTTTTTAATGCCCCGGCTGTACGCTGCGCATCGTTACCCACGGAGGCCCCTTGCACCTACTGCTGATCGAGGACGACCCGATGCTTGGCGACGCGCTGTGCGGAGGGTTGCGGGAAGCGGGCTACACGGTGGACTGGATGACGGACGCCGCGCAGGCGCGGGCCGCCGTCACCGACCACGACTACGGCGCAATCCTGCTGGACCTGCAACTGCCGCGCGGGTCCGGCCTGGCAATACTGAAAAGCGTGCGCGAGCGCTACGACGCCACGCCTATCGTCATCCTGTCCGCGCGCGACCGCCTGAGCGATCGCATCAAGGGCCTGGACGAAGGCGCGGACGATTACCTGGTCAAGCCGTTTCCCGTCGAGGAGTTGCTGGCGCGGCTGCGCGCGGTCACGCGGCGCGCCAGCCATCGCGTGGTACCGCTGATGCGGATTGGGGACGTGCAGGTCGATCCCGCGCGCCGGCACGTCACGCAGGCGGGCAAACCGGTGAAACTGAGCATCCACGAATACCGGACGCTGGTCGCGCTGCTGGAACGCCAGGGCCACGTCGTCACGCGGGAACAACTGGAGGACGCGGTGTACGGCAGGCACGGCACCATAGAGAGCAACACCGTGGCGGTCTACGTGCATCAGCTGCGCCGCAAGCTGGGCAATGACCTGATCGCGACCGTCCACGGCTTCGGCTATCGGGTCGGCGAGGCCCTGCAATGAAGGGGTGGCTTGCGATTGCCGCGAGAGCGAACAGCCTGCGCGCCCGGCTGCTGTGCGCCACGCTGATCGGCATCGTCGCCTTCGGTGGGGCATGGTATTCGCTGCGTACCTGGGAGATGAATATCCCTGAAACCGGTCGTGCGGACGAACGCTTGCGCGACATCGCCGGCCTGGTCATAGAGTCCATCCCGCGCACCCTGTCCGCGGATGGTTCCGTCGCGGCGTACAGCAGCCCCCAAGGTTTTGGCCCGTCGACGCCGAGCACGATTTTTCAGGTTTGGCATCTGCCCTCCAGGAAGCTGATCCTGAGGTCGCCCACTGCGCCGGATATCCCGATGAAGCCGGACTTCGCCACGGGCTATGGACACGCTTCCGCGCGCGATGAAGCGTGGCGCGTCTATGCCCTGTCGGATCGCACCGGCACCATCCAGGTCCAGACTGCCACCAGCCAGGAAACGCTGGACGAGACCTACCGCGATTGGGTCAGGGAAGGCACGTTCGCGGCCATCGGCATCTTCCTTTTGCTGGCCTTGATCCTGTGGGGCGCCATCCGCCTGAGCCTGCGCCCGCTGGATCTGGCCCGCGACACGATCGCGCGGCGCTCGCCCTTCGACAACTCGCCCCTGGCCGAGCGCAGCCTGCCCGGCGAGATCCGGCCATTCGTGTCGGCCATCAATCACCTGCTGGAGCGCCAGAACGCGGCGCTGGTACGAGAGCGGCAACTGATCGCCGACGCCGCGCACGAGCTGCGCACGCCGCTGGCGGCCATCCAGGCGCAGGCACAACGGGCCACCTCGGCCCTGGATGCGGAAACCGCGCGCGCGGAAGCCGCCAAGCTGCAGGGTGTCGCCGCCCGCGCCGCCCGCATCGTCGAACAACTGCTGGACCAGGCACGCCTGGACTCGGACGACGCCCTGCCGATGGAGCCGGTGGACCTGGCGGATCTGGTCGACCTGGTAGTGCGCGACTTCGAGGGCAAGGCCGCCCGCAGATCGCAGAAGATCTCCATCGCCGCGGAAAGCTGCCCCGTGCGGGGGAATATCGATGCGCTGGGCATCCTGCTGGGAAACCTGATGGACAATGCCGTGCGCTATACGCCGGAGCATGGGCATATTGCGGTGTCGTGCGGATTGGATCGCGGGATACCCGTGCTGGCCATCGCGGACGATGGCCCCGGCGTCCCGGCGGCATACCGTGGTCGAGTCTACGACCGGTTCTTCCGGGTGCCGGGCAGGGCCGCGGGCGGTACCGGCATAGGCTTGTCGCTGGTGGCCCGCATCGCGCGCTTGCACGACGCGCAACTGGTTGAACTGGATGCCGCCAGGGGCTTCCATCTGGCGGTGCGATTTCCGACGGCCCCGGCGTCCCTGGATGCCTAGTGGCTGGGCAGCATCGTTTGGGCGTATTGAATGCCGACGCCGAAGGCCCCGCCGAACCTGCGCGAAATGCCCACGGTCAGGTCGTAGGTTTCCAGTCGGGCCCAGTCGCGCTGCAGCTCCAGCAGATAGGTCAACGAGGTGATCGGGCGCGCGCCGGCCTGAACCATGCGTTGGACGGCGCGTTCATGCGCCTCGGCGGTGCAGTCGCCGCACGCGTCCGTCACGACGTAGACTTCGAATCCCTGCTCAAGGGCGGAAATGACGGGGCCGTTGCAGCAGACGGAGGTCCACAGGCCTGCCATTACCAGCCGGTTCTTGCCGGCGGCATTGATGCGGGCGATGAAGTGTTCGTCTTCCCAGGCGTTGGAGGTCGTGCGATCCGTGATTTGCGCGTCGGGAAAGGCGTCGGCGATCTCGTCGAACAGCGGACCGGCGAACGTGTCCTTGGAGATCGTCGTGATGATGGTGGGTACCTTGAAGCCCTTGGCGGTGTTGGCCAGGATCGCGGTGTTTGCGCGCAGGTTGGTGACGTCTATGGATTTGGTATTGAAGGCCATCTCGGATTGATGGTCGATCAGGACCAGCACATGATCGTTCGGGCTTAACAGGCTGCTGGCAGGCTTGGCGGTCGCTTTGATGCTCATCGAATTCCTCGGTCGAGTCGGGCAGCCCGGATGGCTGGTGTGGCCGGCGGGCCGCGGGGATTGCGGTCCGGAAATTCTATGGGTGCGCCGGCCGGACTTGCGTGCGTTGGCGCGTAACCGTCTTTGCAGAAATGCAGGCTGGCGGCCCGTCATGGCGCTACGCGGACGATTCCGCGCGCGGCCGCTTGCCTTCGATGAAGTCGCGCTTCGTCTCGATTGCCCTTGCGCAATGCGCCATGAAGGCGGTAATCCGGGGAGACCGGCGGATGTCCGGGTGCGTCAGCAG
>NZ_JBMQQZ010000056.1:0-25617 GCF_057362025.1 Bordetella sp.
CAAGGCATCTACGGCGCCAGCAACCTCAGGTTCCCGCCGGGCGTGGTGCCGGAAGGGACGCTGGTCATTGCAGGCATACATGTCACGGCGATCGAACTCGGGATCATCTTCCTGTCCTTCGCGTTGATGGCGGTGCTCATGCTGGTGATGCGCCGCACCCAGTTCGGCCGTGCGCTGCGCGCCATTGCCGAATCTCCCAAGGCAGCCTGGCTGCTGGGCATCAACGTCGAGCAGCTGTTCCTGCTGACGTCTTTTCTGGCGGGCGGCCTGGGCGGCGTGGCGGGCCTGCTGATCGGCTTGTATTCGAACGCGCTTTATCCCTTGATGGGACAGCCGATGCTGCATAAAGGCATCGCCGTCATCATCCTCGGCGGCATGGGCGATATCCGCGGCGCCATGCTGGGCGGCCTGTTCCTGGGCTTCGCTGAAGTGCTGTCAGTGGCGTACATCGGGTCGACGATGCGCGACGCCGTGGCTTTCGGCCTGCTTTTCCTGATCCTGCTGGTGCGCCCCCAGGGCCTGTTCGGCAAAGTGGTGCAACGCAAGGCCTGATCATGAGTGGATTTGAAAATTTCTGGGCCATCTACGGCAATGTGGTGTTGACGCTGGGCACTAATGCCCTGTTGGCGCTGTCGATCTGGCTGACGCTGGCGTGCGGCATGCTCGCCATGGCCAACGCCGCTTTCATGGGCATCGGCGCCTACACGGCGGCCTTGCTGACCATGAACTACGGGGCGCCGTTTTCCGTGGCGCTGGCTGGGGGCATGCTGGCGCCAGCCATCGTCGCCGCGCTGATCGGCCTGCCGACGATACGTTTGTCCGGCGTGTATCTCGCCATGGCCACGCTGGGTTTCGGCGAAGTCGTGCGCGTCACGGTGCTGAACACCGAATCGCTCACTGGCGGCGCGCTGGGCTTGAACGGCATCCCGCAATCCACGCAATGGTGGCATGTGCTGCTTTCCGTGGTCATCGTGCTGGCCGTGCTCTGGCGGGTCCGCGTATCCAAGCTGGGACGTGCCTTCGATGCGATACGCGGCGACGAAACCGCGGCAGGCCTCATGGGCATCAACGTGCGCGCCAACAAGATGCTCGCCTTCATCCTGGGCGCCGTGATCGCGGGCCTGGCCGGCGCGCTGAATGCGCACCTGACTTTCTTCATCGGGCCGGGAGAATACGGTTTCGACCGCGGGGTGGAGATCCTGACCATGGCAATTCTCGGCGGCATCGGCGGGCTGCCGGGACCCGTGCTGGGCAGTGCCATCATCACGCTGTTGCCCGAAATGCTGCGCGGCTTCAGCGATTTCCGCCTGGTGGCAAACGGACTGATTCTGGTGTTGATCGTATTGTTCCTGCCGCAAGGCATCTGGGACCCGGCGCGTTTCGCGCGCTGGGCGCGCAAGGGAGGCAAGCGGCATGCTTGATCTCTCTTCCATCTCCATGCGTTTCGGCGGCCTGCATGTGCTGCAGGACGTCAACCTGCAGGTGCCCGAAGGCGCCATCTTCGGCCTGATCGGACCCAACGGCGCCGGCAAGACCACGGTGTTCAACATCATCACCGGCCTGCTGCGTCCCAGCGGCGGCCAGGTTCGCTTCGCCGGCCAGAGCCTGGTGGGCCGTGCTCCGCACCAGATCACGCGCACGGGCATCGCGCGTACCTTCCAGAACATCCGCTTGTTCAAGGAAATGACGCTGCTGGAAAACGTCGTGGTGGGCGCTTACCGGCACATGGGCTATGGCGTTGCCGGCATGCTGTTCAGCCTGCCCGGTTTCCGCCGTCACGAGGCGCGCGCGCGCGAACGGGCGCTCGAACTGCTGACCTGGATGCGGCTGGACCACAAGGCGAACGATCTGGCCGACAACCTTTCCTACGGCGAACAGCGCCGCCTTGAACTCGCCCGCGCCTTGGCCACCGAGCCGCGCCTGCTGCTGCTGGATGAACCGGTGGCAGGCATGAACACCGGCGAGCGCGCGGAACTGATGCGCGAAATCGAGGCGATCCGCGGCCGCGGCTACACCATCCTGATGATCGAGCACGACATGCGCTTCGTCATGGGCCTGTGCGAGACCATCGCGGTCCTGAACTTCGGCAAGATCATCGCCAGTGGGCCGCCCGAGGCCATACGCAACAACGAACAGGTCATCGAAGCCTATCTTGGCCGCGATGACGACGACGAAGACGCCGGACAGCAGGGCAATCAGGGCGCGGCCGCCCAGGCCCTCGAAAAGCGTGCTGCCCCATCCGCTAGCGAAATCGCCGGACGGCAGGAGGGGGAAAAATGACCGCCATGCTGGAAATCCGCGGCCTGGAAGTGAATTACGGACATATCGAAGCCGTGCGCGGCGTGGACATGTCGCTGCAGGCGGGTGGCATCACCGCGCTGGTCGGCGCCAACGGCGCCGGCAAATCCACCACCTTGCTGGCGCTATCCGGATTGCTGCCCAAGGCCAAGGGGGCCGTTTTCTTCGAAGGCGAGAACATCACGCGCCTGGCGCCGAACCAGATCGTCGCGCGCGGCATCGTGCAGGTCCCGGAAGGGCGCGCCATCCTGACCACCATGACGGTGCGCGAAAACCTGGAACTGGGCGCCTACCGCCGGGGGCGCGTCGATACCGGCGCGGACCTGGGCTACGTGTTCAACCTGTTCCCTCGACTGAAGGAGCGCCTGGACGGCATCGCCGGCAACCTGTCAGGCGGCGAACAGCAGATGCTGGCGATCGGGCGGGCGCTGATGGCCAAGCCCCGGCTCTTGCTGCTGGATGAGCCGTCGATGGGCCTGGCGCCCATCGTGGTCCAGGAAATCTTCCGCGCCTTGCGGGCCATCAATGCCGATGGACTTACGCTCTTCCTGGTGGAGCAGAACGTGCGCCAGGCGCTGAAGATCGCGCAGCATGGCTATGTGCTGGAAAACGGCGCCCTGGCATTATCGGGGACAGGCCGGGAACTGCTGGGCCATCCCCGCGTGCTGGAAGCCTATCTGGGCGCCTGAGCCGCGGCAGGCATGGGATCGCTCAAAATATGAGCGATTCCATGCTAGAATCGCAGACTTTCCCTAATTTCGACCGGCACGGGTGGCTGATAACGCTTAGGCCGGATAGGGAAAAGACCTCCCGGCTGGCGGTTTTGCGTTGGCCGGCAACATCTCATTCATTCAGGAACCATCATGAAGACCTTTGTGGCAAAGCCGCATGAAGTCAAGCGTGAGTGGTTTGTGATCGACGCAAAGGGCAAGGTCCTTGGTCGTGTGGCCAGCGAAGTCGCACACCGTCTGCGTGGCAAGCACAAACCCGAATTCACGCCTCACGTCGATACGGGCGATTACATCGTCATCATCAACGCGGCGGACATCGTCGTTACCGGGAACAAGTCGCAGGACAAGAAGTACTTCCGCCACACCACGTACCCGGGCGGCATCCGCGAGACCAACTTCGAGAAAATGCAGCAGCGTTTTCCCGGCCGCGCCATCCAGAAGGCGGTCAAGGGCATGCTGCCGAAGGGTCCCCTCGGCTATGCCATGATCAAGAAACTGAAGGTGTACGCCGGTGCCGAGCATCCGCACACCGCCCAGCAGCCCAAGCCGCTGGAAATCTAAGGAATCGTCATGATCGGTAACTGGAATTACGGAACCGGCCGCCGCAAGACGTCGGTGGCCCGCGTGTTCCTCAAGAAAGGCACGGGCAAGATCGTCGTCAACGGCAAGCCCGTCGACGAGTTCTTCGCGCGCGAAACCGGCCGCATGGTCGTGCGTCAGCCGCTCGAACTGACCGGCCATCTGGAATCGTTCGACGTCAAGGTCAACGTCCATGGCGGCGGTGAATCTGGCCAGGCCGGTGCCGTGCGCCACGGCATCACCCGCGCCCTGATCGACTACGACGCCACGCTCAAGCCCGCCCTCTCGCAGGCAGGCCTGGTGACGCGTGATGCGCGTGAAGTCGAACGTAAGAAAGTCGGCCTCCGCAAGGCACGTCGGCGCAAGCAGTTCAGCAAGCGTTAATGTCCAGCAAAAAGGCCGCGAAAGCGGCCTTTTTGTTTTGGTGGGGTTGGCGCGGGCCCTTGGGGCCGCGCCCAGGCCTGGGTCCAGGCCCATGTCCGCGCCGGACATTTCGGCTCGCCCGAGTGCCGCGGTTCGGTCCAGGCTCGGGCATGGCGCGGCGATACAATCGAAGCTTCGTTTTTCGGTCCAGCAAGTCACTCGGAACAGCAACCATGGCACAAGCATCCAGCGCACGCGTGAAGGTCGGCATCGTAGGCGGGACGGGGTATACCGGCGTCGAATTGCTGCGTCTGTTGTCCCAGCATCCTGGCGCGGAACTCACCGCCATCACATCCCGCAAGGAAGACGGCATGCCGGTCGCCGACATGTTCCCGAACCTGCGCGGCCGCGTGAAGCTGGCGTTCTCCACGCCGGAGAAGGCTCCGCTCACGGATTGCGACGTCGTGTTCTTCGCCACGCCTCATGGCGTGGCAATGGCGCAGGCGCAGGCCCTGCTGGACGCCGGCACGCGCATCATCGACCTGGCGGCGGACTTTCGCCTGCAGGACACGGCGGTATTCGAGAAGTGGTACAAGATGCCGCATTCCTGCCCGGCGATCCTCGAAGAAGCCGTCTACGGAATTCCCGAAATCAATCGTCAGCGGGTGGCCAAGGCGCGGGTCGTGGGCAACCCCGGCTGCTATCCCACCACGGTAACGCTGGGCCTGGCGCCCCTGCTGGAAAACGGCGCGCGCCTGATCGATACGCAGACCTTGATCGCCGATTGCAAGTCCGGCGTATCCGGGGCCGGCCGCAAGGCCGAGGTCGGCCTGCTTTTCTCCGAAGCCAGCGATAATTTCAAGGCCTATGGCGTGTCGGGCCATCGTCATCACCCAGAGATCTCGGAGCAACTGGAACGCCTGGCCGGCGGCAAGGTGGGCCTGACCTTCGTCCCGCACCTCGTGCCCATGATCCGCGGGATGTACTCGACCCTCTATGCCCGCATCCTGCCGGAGGCCCGCGGCACGGATTTCCAGGCCCTGTACGAAAAGCGCTACGCAAACGAAGCGTTCGTGGACGTCATGCCCGCCGGCAGCTTGCCGGAAACGCGTTCCGTGCGTGCCTCCAACGACTTGCGCATCGCGCTCCATCGTCCAGAGGGCGGCGATCTGCTCGTCGTCCTGGTTGTGCAGGATAACCTGGTGAAAGGCGCGGCGGGCCAGGCAGTGCAGAACATGAACATCATGTTCGGCTTGCCCGAGGATGCCGGCCTGGGGCAGGTGGCCGTGCTGCCTTGACGGTTGCGCCAAGGCTCGGCGGCCTGCCCGGCCGGGGGAACGAGATGAACCGCCAGCCGCCCGACGAGCCCGTCGTGCCGGCACAGGGCAGGCAGCCCTGGAGTTTCCGGGCGGGCGCGGTTGCAGGGGCGTTGGGGCTGGGTGCCTTGGCCGGCATCATCCTCGGGCTGGCCATGCTCTTCCGGCCTGTCGGCACGGACCGTGAGGCAACGCGGGAACGCCTTGCAGCGCTGCAGGCGCGTGCCGAGCAGGCCGAGGCACAGGTCCAGGGGCTGCGTGGCCAACTGGCTGCCTCCGATGCCGATCTGGCGGTGGAGCGTGCCGCGCGCCGCACGCTCGAAGACAACGTGGCGGCATTGCAGGCCCAGGCGGGACAATTGCGCGACCGGCTGGCCTTCTACGATCAGTTGCTTCCGGCCGGACCCACGGGCACGCTATCCATACGCGCGGTCTCGATGGCCCGGGTGCCCGCCGGCCTGCGCTACCGGGTGCTGCTGATGCGCAGCGCGCGGCCTGGCTTGGCGCCTTTTGTCGGCAGCCTGCGCTTCGTCGCCTCGGGGCTGCGGGACGGTGCCGAAGTCCGGCTGCCCTTGGCACCGCTCCAGACGATGTCGGGGGAGCCGGACCGCGCCAGCGGGGCGCCCATGCCGCCGTCGGGGTCTTCGCCGGATACCGGCACGGCGATTTCCGATGCGGAAAAAGGCGGCTCCGTGCAGGCCGGTGTGGCGACGCTTCCCGACGGCGGCCAGACGACGGCGCCGGACGGCGCCAACGCCGTCGCCGCGGCGTCCACGCTGGTCCCGCTGGAAGTAGACCAGTACCGAAGCAGTGAAGGCATCCTGGCGCTGCCTCCCGATTTCACGCCGACGGAAGTCGCTGTAGAGGTGGTCCAGGACGGCGCAGTGCAGGCGTCTGAGCAGGCTGCCGTGGCATTTTGAATCGGCCGGGCGCTGCGCTATAGTAGGTGGTAATCGGGGCGGGATTTTGCGCCCTTCACGAATTTATCGGGCCCGCCTGGGCCCCGCCCATATCGGGCAGGAGTCACCAAATGAACGCAGTAACCGAAACCGTCGATCTGCAGTCGGCCCCGCCGACGCCGCTGATTTTCACCGATGCCGCAGCCGCCAAGGTCAAGGATCTGCTGGCTGACGAAGGCAATCCTGAACTCAAACTGCGCGTCTTCGTGCAGGGCGGCGGATGCTCCGGTTTCCAGTACGGCTTCACTTTCGATGAAGTCGTCAACGAAGACGATACCGTGCTGGACAAGGAAGGCGTGCAGCTGCTCGTCGACCCCATGAGCTTCCAGTATCTGGTCGGCGCGGAAATCGACTACAAGGAAGACCTGGAAGGCGCGCAATTCGTCATCCGGAACCCGAACGCCACCACGACCTGTGGTTGCGGGTCCTCGTTCTCGGTCTGACGATCGCGGCGGTGTCCGGCTGAGGCCGGGCTCGCGGAATGCCGGGGCGCGGAAAATGCAGCCCGGGCACAAAACAGAAACGGGCGCTTGCGCCCGTTTTGCTTTTTCATCGTTTTTACATGCGAGGCTAGGCCTGGCAGGCGTCGGCGCCGACCGGGCCGCGCCAGTACTGCGAGTGGAGTCGATCAGGCTGGATAAAGCGCGCCCAGCACCCGCGCGCCACGTGCGCCCGTCACCGCCGGCAGGCCTGCAGCCACGCCGTTCAAATGGGCGCAGGCCAGCCATGCGAACGCCAGCGCCTCCATGGACTGGGCGGGAACGCCGTGGACATCTGTGCTGGCGACGGGTCGGCCCAGGCACTCCGCAAGGTCACGCATCAATCCGCGATTGCGTGCGCCGCCACCACAGACCAGGATTTCCCGCGTGTCAGGTGCTTCCCGGTCGATGGCCTGGGCAACTGTGCGCGCCGTGAAGCGCTGCAAGGTGGCCTGGATGTCCTGCGGCGTGAGCCGGCGGCAATAGCCATCCCAGGCGTTCAGGCGGTTGTCCAGCCAAGTGGCATTGAAAAGGTCGCGGCCGGTGGATTTGGGCGGGCGCTTGCTGAGCCACGGTTCGCTGGCCAGCAAATATTCCAGGATGTTGGTGTCCACCTTGCCGGCCGCGGCGAAGGCGCCGTCGTCATCGTAGTGTTGCCCGGTATGGCGCCGGCACCATTCGTCCAGCAGCATATTTGCCGGCCCGGTATCGAAGCCGGTTACGGGCCGTCCAGGCGCCAGCAGGGTAACGTTGGCGATGCCGCCCAGGTTCAACACCGCGCGTGGCACATCGGCCGCGAAGATAGCCGCATGAAAGGCCGGTACCAGGGGGGCGCCTTGGCCGCCGGCCGCGACATCGCGTGCACGGAAATCCGCTACGACCGGGATGCCTGTGCGTTCGGCCAGCAGGGCAGGCGCGTTCAGCTGGATGGTGTAGCCCAGATCGGGCCGATGGCGCACGGTCTGGCCGTGCGCGCCGATGGCCAGGACTTCGGTATTCGTTACGCCAGCCGTTGCCAGCAGTTGCCGGACGGTGTCCGCATAACATTCCGCCAGGGCCAGAGATGCGCGGGCCGCGCGTTCGAGTTCGTCCGGGCCCGGTGCATTCAAGGCCAGCAGCGTCTGCCGAAGTTCGTCCGGCATGGGCAGGCTGGCTTCCGCCAGCACCGCCGGACGGCCATCCGGCGCGATGCGGGCAAGAACGCCGTCCACGCCGTCGGTGCTGGTGCCGGACATCAGTCCGATGAACAAACCGGCGGCTGTGGTCATGGCGCTGTCCGGGTGGCGCCCTGGATCAGTTGCTGGCGGCGCTGGCCAGCGTTGTTCCGGGCATGGATTGCTGGAATTGCGCCAGCATATTCAACTGCTGCTTGTAGACCGCGGTTTCCTTCGCGAAGGCGACCGCTTCCTTGCCTTCGAGCTTCTGCGCCACCGGCAGGTCGACCGAGAGCGGATCGACAGGCTGGCCGTTGATGCGGAATTCATAGTGCAGATGCGGACCGGTGGCCCAGCCGGTCTGGCCGACGTAGCCGATGACTTCACCCTGCGTGACGCGCACGCCCTTGCGGATGCCGGGCGCAATGCGGCTTTGGTGGGCGTAGAGCGTGGAGAACTTGTTGTCGTGTTTGACGATCACGACGTTGCCGTAGCCGTTCTGCGTGCCGGCGAATGCGATCTCGCCGTCCGACGTGCTGTGGATCGGTGTGCCGGTGGGCGCGGCATAGTCCACGCCTTTATGTCCCGTCCACGTCTTGTGGATAGGGTGCATGCGCATGCCGAAGGTGGAACTGATGCGGCTGAACTTCAGCGCGGTGCGCAGGAAGGCGCCGCGCAGGCTGGTACCGTCGAAACCGTAGTAGGAGCCCGCCGTGCTGCCGGGCGGCTGGAACCACACCGCGGTGTACAGCTTGCCCTGGTTTTCGAATTCCAGTGCCAGTACGCGGCCCGCGCCGGCGTAGCGCCCGTCGTGCGAGCGCGTTTCGTACACCACGCGGAACTGGTCGCCCTGGCGCAGGCTGCGCAGGAAGTCGATCTTGGCGCTCAGGATGTCGGCCATCTGCAGGGTGACCGAATCCGGGATTCCCGCCGCATCGGTCGCGGCGAAGAGCGACGATTCGATGGTGCCCATCGCCACGCGGACCTGGCGATCCGTATCCTCCGTCATTTCCCGGGCGGTATAGTTATCGCCGTCGGGTTTGACTTCCAGGAAGCGCGTAACCACCTGGCCATCCGAATCGTTGCCCGGGGTATGGACATAGCGCAGCCAGACCAGGTTGCCGTCGCCGTCCGTGGCGGCCTGCACCGTGCGGCCCGGGTACAGCTTGTAGATGCTGCGCGCGCTCGGATCGACGGTCAGGAAAGTCTGCAGGCCGTCGCTGTCCACATGCAGGCGCTGCAGGATCGCTGCCAGAGTGTCCCCGCGGCGGATGCGGGTCTCGTTGACATAGGGGGAGGTGGACCCGTCGCTGACTTCGTAGTCGGCCGGCGACAGGGCCATGACTTTCTCGATCGTACGGGTCGGCGGCAGGTCGGCGTCGGGATGCTGAACCATGCCGACCGCGGCGGCGGCGGCAAACAAACCCATCGCGGTGGCGACAACGGCCGCGCGGAAAATTCGGGAACGGCGGGAGGGGAATGCGGAATTCGGCAGGGTGGGGAGCGTGGAGGCGGGTGGGCCGCCGGCCCCGGGTTCGTTGGACCCTGTAGTCATCTTCAGAAAAACCCTGGGGCGACAGTGCCCCCATGACAGTTGCGTATGATTAGGGCGGTATCCTAGCCGATTCGGCTAGAATTTTCGACAACTTTTGTGATTT
This sequence comes from Bordetella sp., assembly GCF_057362025.1. Taxonomy (NCBI): domain Bacteria; kingdom Pseudomonadati; phylum Pseudomonadota; class Betaproteobacteria; order Burkholderiales; family Alcaligenaceae; genus Bordetella; species Bordetella sp. The sequence continues at coordinate 9,538 of NZ_JBMQQZ010000056.1, forward strand.
TTACCTCCCCTTTGCCTGTCCGGAAGGGTTAGATCGTTCCCCAATATGTCCCAATCCGAAGCTCCCATTACCGCGGAAGTCGAAGCCGACCTCCGCGTCGCCAAGCGCGGCTGCGACGAACTGCTCGTCGAGTCGGAATTCGTGCGCAAACTGGCCCGCAGCCGCGCCACCGGCGTCCCCCTTCGCATCAAGCTGGGGCTCGATCCCACGGCACCGGACATCCACCTGGGCCATACGGTCGTCCTGAACAAGATGCGGCAGCTCCAGGACCTGGGCCATACCGTCATCTTCCTGATCGGCGATTTCACGTCCATGATCGGCGACCCCAGCGGGCGCAATAACACCCGTCCCCCTTTAACGCGGGAGCAGATCGAGTCGAACGCGAAAACGTACTACGCACAGGCCAGCCTGGTGCTGGACCCCGCGCGCACGGAAATCCGCTACAACTCCGAGTGGTCCGACCCGCTCGGCGCCCGCGGCATGATCCAGCTGGCATCCCGGTACACGGTGGCTCGCATGATGGAGCGCGAGGATTTCACCAAGCGCTTCAAGGGCGGCATCCCGATTTCGGTACACGAGTTCCTGTACCCCCTGATGCAGGGGTATGACTCGGTGGCACTGAAATCCGACCTGGAGCTGGGCGGCACGGACCAGAAATTCAATCTGCTGGTCGGCCGTGAACTGCAAAAGGAGTATGGGCAGGAGCCGCAGTGCATCCTGACCATGCCGCTGCTGGAAGGTACCGACGGCGTCGACAAAATGTCGAAGTCCAAGGGCAACTATATTGGTATCTCGGAGGCTCCGGGATCGATGTTCGGCAAGCTGATGTCGATCTCCGATACGCTGATGTGGCGCTACTACGAGTTGCTGTCCTTCCGTTCGCTGGACGACATCGCCGCCTTGAAAGCCGCCACCGAAGCGGGCCGCAATCCGCGCGATGCCAAGGTCGAACTGGCGCAGGAAATCGTTGCGCGCTTCCATGGCGCGCAGGCCGGCCGCGATGCCCTGGCCGAATTCGAAGCGCGCTTCCGCGATGGCGCCCTGCCCGAGGATATGCCGGAAGTCACGGTGGCCGGCGCGCCGCTCGGCATTCTGAAGGTGCTGCGCGAAGCCGGGCTGGCCGCGTCAGGCGCCGAAGCCCAGCGCAACGTCGAACAGGGAGGCGTGCGCGTGAACGGCGAGAAGGTGGAAGACAAATCGTTGCAATTGTCCGGGGGTGTCTACGTGATCCAAGTAGGAAAACGGAAGTTCGCGCGTGTTACCTTGGCGTCGTAGGGAATCATCCGACGACGCATACGACCCATCCTTTTGTTTTTTTAAAGGAGGCATGCCATGAAGCTAGCGAGCTTGTCTTTTTCCGATAATGAGTCGATCCCCGAGCGCTATGCCTTCGCGCGGATCGACCCGCAGTCGCACGTCGCGTTGGCGGATAACTTCAACCCCCAGTTTTCCTGGGACGATGTGCCGGACGGCACCCAGTCCTTCGTCATGGTCTGCCACGATCCGGACGTGCCCAGCAAGCCGGACGACGTCAACCAGGAAGGGCGCGTGGTGCCCGCCGAGCTGCCGCGCGTGGAGTTTTTCCATTGGGTGCTGGTGGACCTGCCGGCGGACATGCGGGAAATCGAGGAAGGCGCCTTTTCCAACGGCATCACGCCGCGTGGCAAGGGCGGTCCGCTCGCACCGCACGAGGCGCGCCAGGGGATCAACGACTACACCAGCTGGTTTGCCGCCGATCGCGACATGAGCGGCGACTATTTCGGCTATGACGGGCCGTGCCCGCCCTGGAACGACAGCCTGGTACACCACTATATCTTTACGCTCTATGCCCTGAGCGTCCCACGGCTGGACGTGGAAGGCACGTTCAACGGAAAACAGGTGCTCAGCGCCATCCAGGGCAAGATCCTGGCGCAGGCATCCCTGACCGGTGTGTACACGCTGAACCCCTCGTTGGCACCCAGGCAGATCGGCACCACCTCGGCATGAGCGCGGGGCGGGCGCGGCCGGGATAGTCCCTCGGCTCGTCGCCCGGACCTGCTTCGACGTATTGCAGGCGCCGCATCAGCGGCGCTTTTCCTTGCACCATACCGGTGCCGCGGTCCGCGGGACCTGGCGGGCGCCGCGCTGCCAGGGTATCGGGCAGCACGCCCTCTGCGCGCCTTTCCGTGCGGCGGGGCGCCGGTATACCGGATCGTCGTTGCGTCCGAGCCGCCACGGCGGCGCCAGCATGAGGCGCCTTCACGCTGGCATGAGCGGCTTTTCCGATGGCGCGCCCCGTGGCGAAAAAATCCCCGGACAGGACATTTCCAACGCGTAAATGGACAAAAAGCACCGTAACCGCACGGTAAACTATCCCGAATACGCCTTTTCCGCTTTTTGACTCCGTTCAGGAACTTCCATGTTTGACCGTACCCGCACCATTTCCCAGGTGGACGAAGCCGTCTGGGCCGCCATCCAGAAGGAAAACCACCGCCAGGAACAGCACATAGAGCTGATCGCATCGGAAAACTATGCCAGTCCGGCGGTCATGCAGGCGCAGGGCACGCAACTGACGAACAAGTACGCGGAAGGGTATCCGGGCAAGCGCTACTACGGCGGCTGCGAGTTCGTCGACATCGTGGAACAGTTGGCCATCGATCGCCTCAAGGAGCTGTTTGGCGCGGAGGCCGCCAACGTGCAGCCGAACTCCGGGTCGCAGGCCAACCAGGGCGTGTACATGGCGGTGCTCAAGCCGGGCGATACGGTCCTGGGCATGAGCCTCGCCGAAGGCGGCCACCTGACTCACGGGGCCTCCGTCAACGCGTCCGGCAAGCTTTACAACTTCCTGCCTTACGGGCTGGACGCCGATGAAGTGCTCGATTACGGCAAGGTCGAATCCCTGGCGCAGGAGCACAAGCCCAAGCTCATCGTCGCCGGCGCGTCCGCCTATGCCCTGCATATCGATTTCGAGCGCATGGCGCGCATCGCCCGCGACAATGGCGCGCTCTTCATGGTAGACATCGCCCACTACGCCGGCCTGGTGGCGGGCGGCGTGTATCCCAACCCGGTGCCGCACGCCGATTTCGTCACCTCGACCACGCACAAATCGCTGCGCGGCCCCCGCGGTGGCGTGATCATGATGAAATCCGAATACGAAAAGGCCATCAATTCGGCAATTTTCCCGGGTATCCAGGGTGGCCCTCTGATGCACGTCATCGCCGCCAAGGCCATCGCCTTCAAGGAAGCCTTGCAGCCGGAATTCCGCGATTACGCCCACCAGGTGGCCAAGAACGCCAAGGTGCTGGCCGAAACGCTGGTCAAGCGCGGCCTGCGTATCGTCTCCGGACGGACCGAAAGCCACGTCATGCTGGTCGACCTGCGCGCCAAGGGTATTACCGGCAAGGAAGCCGAAGCGGTGCTGGGCCACGCCCACATCACGGTCAACAAGAACGCGATTCCCAACGATCCGGAAAAGCCCTTCGTGACCAGCGGCATCCGCCTGGGTACGCCGGCCATCACCACCCGGGGTTTCAAGGAAGCGGAAACCGAACTCACCGCCAACCTGATCGCCGACGTGCTGGACGATCCGCGCAACGAGGCCAATATCGCCTCGGTACGCGAGCGCGTCGACGCGCTGACCGCCCGTCTGCCGGTCTACGGCTGACAGCGGGGATAACGTGCGCTGTCCGTTCTGCGGCCATGCCGACACCCAGGTCATCGACAGCCGGGTGTTGGAAGAGGGCGAAACCATCCGCCGGCGCCGCCGCTGCCAGCAGTGCGACAAGCGCTTCACCACTTACGAGCGGGTGGAGCTCGTCATGCCGTCCATCGTCAAGCGTAACGGCAGCCGCAGCGAGTACGACCAGGGCAAGCTGCGCGCCAGCCTGTCCCTGGCGTTGCGCAAGCGGCCGGTCAGCACCGAAGACGTCGATGCGGCGGTCGCCCGCATCGAGGAAGCCCTGCTGACCAGCGGCAAGCGGGAAGTCCCTTCCGCCTACGTGGGCGAATTGGTAATGACCGAACTGCGCAAGCTGGACAAGGTGGCCTACGTCCGTTTCGCTTCGGTCTACCGCAGCTTCGAGGATATCGGCGAATTCATCGAAGCCATCCGCGAAATGCAGGGTCCGTTGCTCTCCGGCAAGCTTCGCAAAGAGCCCTGACGTGCCCAGGAGCGAAGAACAGGATCTTCACTGGATGCGGCGCGCCCTGGATCTGGCGCGCGGGGTGCTTCATACCACCGCGCCCAATCCCCGGGTGGGCTGTGTGATCGTCCGCGACGGCCAGGTCCTGGGCGAAGGCGCCACCCAACCGCCGGGTGGCCCCCATGCCGAGATCTGCGCCTTGCGCGATGCCGCGGCGCGCGGCGTCCCTGTCGCGGGCGCCACGTTCTACGTCACCCTGGAACCATGCAGCCATTTCGGCCGGACGCCGCCATGCGTGGATGCCGTCGTCGCCGCCGCGCCCGCACGTGTCGTGGTGGCCATGGGGGATCCCAATCCGCAGGTCAACGGCGCGGGCCTGGCCCGTCTGCGGGCCCAGGGCATCCCCATCGCGACGGGCGTCTGCATGCAGGAGGCTCTGGCCTTGAACGCCGGATTCGCGGCAAGGATGAGCAGAGGCACCCCATGGACATGGGTGAAGATGGCAGCCTCGCTGGACGGTCGCAGCGCCCTGCATAACGGAATGTCGCAATGGATTACGGGTGCCGAAGCACGCGCGGACGGCCATGCCTGGCGTGCTCGTGCCGACGTGGTCCTGACCGGCATGGGGACCGTGCAGAAGGACGATCCCCGCCTTACCGTGCGGGATGTGGAAGTTCCGCGCCAGCCGCGCAAGGCGGTGGTCGACGGCCGGCTGCAGATATCCGAGGGCGCGCGCCTGTTCGATGGCGAAGAGGTCTGGGTCTTCACAGCCCATGACGATCCGGTCAAGGCGGAACGGCTGGCGCGCCGCAATGCGCGTGTGATCGTGCTGCCCAGCGCCGAGCCGGGACGGGTCGATTTGCCCGCCATGATGCGCTGGATGGCGCGCCATCACGTCAACGAAGTCCACGTCGAAGCCGGTGCCGGCCTGACCGGCGCTCTGCTATCGTCAGATTGCGTGGATGAGATCCTGGCCTACATCGCGCCGGTTTTGCTGGGCGATGCCGCCGGCATGGTCAAGCTTCCGATGCTTTCGCATCTGGACAATGCCCGGCGCTTCGACTTCGTCGACGTGCGGCCGGTGGGCGGCGATGTCCGGCTGCGCGGGCGTTTCGCGGATCGTTGGCAAGCGCTGCAGAGTGCTGCCACTCCCCGCTGAACGCATATTCCTTCTCGTAGTTCCCGCGGCATTCCTGCTCTTCCCAGTGCGCGTATCCTATGGATATCGGGGCCGGCCGGCTCAGGCGCGCCGCATGCGCATGGTTGTCGGGAGGCCGATATTCATGTGGTCAGACCTCTCCAGGAGTTTTTTATGTTTACCGGCATCGTCACGGCAGTGGGCCGTATCGAGCAAACCCAGCCTTACGAATCCCAGGACGGCAGCGGCGGTATCCGCGTCCGTATCGATGCTGGAAATCTCGGCCTATCCGACGTCCAGCTCGGTGATTCGATCGCCGTCCAGGGTGCCTGCATGACCGTGGTGGCACTGCAGGAAAACAGCTTCGATGTCGATATCTCGCGCGAGAGCCTGCGGCTTACCGTCGGGCTGGATCGCGAAGGCGCCGAAGTGAATCTCGAAAAATCGCTGCGAGTCGGCGATGCGCTGGGCGGCCACCTGGTATCCGGACACGTCGATGGTTTGGGTGTCGTGGCGGGCTATGCGCAAGTCGGAGAGTCGCGGGAGCTTATCATCCGCGCGCCAAAGGAAATTGCCAAATACCTGGCCTACAAAGGCTCTGTTACGGTTAATGGCATAAGCCTTACAGTGAACCGCGTAAAAGACGGAGAGGAGGGTAGTGACATCACCATTAACGTAATTCCTCATACCCAAAACATGACCACGTTGCGTAACGTAAACGTAGGCGACAAAGTTAATTTGGAGATCGACACCATTGCGCGCTACGTCGAACGCATGATGCAGGTATCCGAGGGAGCTTCCGCCGGTGTCTGAACGCACATGTTTTCGATCGGTTCGTGGCGGTTATCTCGAGGGATCCGGAGGCCTCGAAAACCCTTTGCAGAAGTCATTTCAGTTGCTTTCGCGAGGGGAACTTGTACCGCTCGCACAGAGACTAAATCGTATGGCCGTAATCCTGTTGCGATAGCTGTGTGTGGGGAAAGCAACATAGCTTTACCGTGAATCTGTACCACTGGCGACACGGAGCCAAATAGGGCACACAATGGGGATGACGCACGGCTAGCCCTTTTCTGATGTTGTTGGAGGTATCCCGATGCTGAACATCGTCGAAGGCTTCAAATCGCAGTACGCCCGAGATCAGGAAACCGAGCTCTCGCTCGAGGAATACCTGAATCTGTGCAAGCGCGATCCGATGGCATATGCCAGTCCCGCGGAACGGATGCTTGCTGCGATCGGTGAACCCGAAATCGTCGACACGCGCAACGACCTGCGCCTGTCCCGGCTGTTTTCCAACAGGGTGATCCGGCGTTATCCGGCCTTCAAGGAATTCTTCGGAATGGAGGACGTGATCTCGCAGATCGTTTCCTTCTTCAAGCATGCCGCACAGGGCCTGGAAGAACGCAAGCAGATTCTCTATCTGCTGGGGCCGGTGGGCGGCGGTAAATCCTCCATCGCCGAGCGTCTGAAGACGCTCATGGAAACCTACCCCATTTATGCCCTGAAAGGCTCGCCGGTCAACGAAACGCCGCTGGGCCTGTTTGCCCCGACGCGCTTCGGCGATCAGCTGGAGCAGGATTACGGGATACCGCGGCGCTATCTGACCGGCATCATGTCGCCCTGGGCGGTCAAGCGGCTCAGGGAATACGACGGCGATATTTCCCAATTCCGCGTGGTGCGCCTGAATCCTTCCGTGTTGCGGCAGGTAGCCATCGCCAAAACCGAACCGGGCGACGAAAATAACCAGGATATTTCCTCGCTGGTCGGCAAGGTGGATATCCGCAAGCTGGACCGCTATTCGCAGGACGACCCGGACGCCTACAGCTATTCGGGCGGGCTATGCCTGGCCAACCAGGGCTTGCTGGAATTCGTCGAAATGTTCAAGGCGCCCATCAAGATGCTGCACCCCCTGCTGACGGCCACGCAGGAAGGCAACTTCAAGGGCACCGAGGGCTTTTCAGCCATCCCGTTCAATGGCGCCATCCTGGCGCACTCGAACGAATCCGAATGGCAGACTTTCCGCAACAACAAGCACAACGAAGCGTTCCTGGACCGGATCTACATCGTCAAGGTGCCGTACTGCCTGCAGGTGACCGAGGAAATCCAGATCTACAGCAAGCTGCTGCACAACAGCTCGCTGGCGGAGGCGCCTTGCGCGCCCGGCACGCTGGACATGATGGCCCAATTTTCGGTCCTGACCCGACTGAAGGAACCGGAAAATTCCAGCATTTATTCCAAAATGCGGGTCTACGACGGCGAAAGCCTGAAGGATGTCGATCCCAAGGCGAAGGCGCTGCAGGAATACAAGGATTACGCCGGCACCGACGAGGGAATGACCGGGGTGTCGACGCGTTTCGCGTACAAGATCCTTTCCAGCGTCTTCAATTACGACCAGACGGAAGTCGCCGCCAACCCGGTGCACCTGATGTACGTGCTGGAGCAGCGCATTGCCCGCGAAGACTTCCCGGAAGACACGCGGCGCCGCTACCTGGAATTCATCAAGGGTTTCCTGGCGCCCCGGTATGCCGAATTCATCGGCAAGGAAATCCAGACGGCCTACCTTGAATCCTATTCCGAGTACGGGCAGAACATCTTCGACCGCTACGTCACTTTTGCCGATTGCTGGATCCAGGACGAGGAATTCCGGGATCCCGAGACCGGCGAAAGCTTCGATCGGTCGGCCCTGAACGACGAACTGGAGAAAATCGAGAAACCGGCCGGTATCGCCAATCCGAAGGACTTCCGCAACGAGATCGTCAATTTCGTGCTGCGGGCGCGCGCCAACAATAGCGGGCGCAACCCCACGTGGACCAGCTACGAGAAGTTGCGAGAGGTGATCGAGAAGAAGATGTTCTCGAACACGGAAGACCTTCTGCCCGTCATTTCCTTCAACGCCAAGGCGTCGGCGGAGGACAAGAGCAAGCACCAGAGCTTCGTGGAACGCATGGTCGAGAAGGGCTATACCGAAAAGCAGGTCCGCCTGCTTTGCGAGTGGTACTTGCGGGTGCGAAAGTCCTCCTGAGCGAGGTAGTATGAATTCACTTATCGATCGTCGTCTCAACGGACGCAATAAAAGCACCGTGAACCGCGAGCGGTTCCTGCGGCGCTACAAGAACCAAGTCCGGAAGGCGGTGCGGGACCTGATACGCGAGCGCTCGATCGAAGAGATGGACCAGGGTGGGGAGATCAACCTTCCCACCCGGGATATCTCCGAGCCGCGTTTGCGCCATGGCATGGGGGGTGACCGGGAAATGGTGCATCCCGGAAACCGGGAATTCGCCAAGGGCGACACCATCGACCGGCCGGATGGCGGCGGAGACGGCGGCGGCCGCGGCGATCCCGGGGAAGGCGATTCCGTCGACCAATTCACGTTCACGCTGTCCCGCGCGGAGTTCCTGAATTTCTTCTTCGAAGACCTGGAATTGCCTCACCTCGCACGTACCCAGCTTGGGGATGTGCACCAGAAAAAATGGCACCGGGCCGGCTACACCACCAGCGGCTCTCCCAGTTCGCTGGCGGTTGGCCGCACGCTGAAGGCGTCGTTGTCGCGGCGCATCGCGCTTAGCATCGGCGCCCGCCGCGAACTGACAGAGGCCGAGGACGCTCTGGAAGAGCTGGAACGCCAGGGCGCCTCGCTGGCCCTGCTGGAAGCGGCCCGCGCGCAGGTCAAGTCCGCTCGCGAGCGGGTCTCCAGTGTCCCCTTTTTGGACGAAATCGACCTGCGTTACCGGCATCGCGTATCCGTGGCCGTCCCCATGGCGCGTGCGGTGATGTTCTGCCTGATGGACGTGTCCGGCTCGATGGACGAGAACAAAAAGGACTTGGCCAAACGGTTTTTCACGCTGCTCTACCTTTTCCTGATGCGCAAGTACGAGCACGTGGACCTGGTATTCATCCGGCATACGGATAACGCCGAGGAAGTGGATGAGGACACCTTCTTCCATGATCCCAAGAGCGGGGGCACGGTGGTGCTGTCGGCGCTGGAGCTGATGCGCGACATCATCGAAAAGCGCTATTCGCCCTCTACCTGGAATATCTACGCCGCGCAGGCCAGCGACGGCGACTCGTTCGGCGCGGATGCCGCTCGCAGCGCCCGCTACCTTTCCGAACACCTGCTGCCGGCGGCTCGTTATTTCGCGTATATCGAAATCCACGATACGCACGATGTGCGCAAGAGCAGCCTGTGGGCGGAATACGAGCGCGAGCCCGCCGAGCATTTCGTCATGCGGCGTATTTCCGAGCGTGGCGAGATCTTTTCCGTCTTCCATGAGTTGTTCAGGAAGGAGGCCGTGGCATGAATGGCATCATGAGCAGTCTGGAGATCCCTGGCGCGGGGCGCCTCGCGTCCCCGATTTCAACGGGGTCGGAATGGACATTCGAGCTGATCCGCCGTTACGACGAGGCCATTGCCGAGATCGCGGCGGAATTCAAGCTGGATACCTATCCCAACCAGATCGAGATCATCACGTCGGAACAGATGCTGGACGCCTACGCGTCAGCGGGCCTGCCGGTGGGATATCCGCACTGGTCGTACGGCAAGGAATTCATCCGCAACGAACAGGCGTACCGCCGTGGGGTGCAGGGTCTGGCCTACGAAATCGTCATCAATTCCAACCCCTGCATTTCCTACCTGATGGAGGAAAACTCCATGGCGATGCAGGCGCTGGTGATCGCGCACGCATGTTATGGCCACAACTCATTCTTCAAGGGCAATTACCTGTTCCGGCAGTGGACCGACGCCGACGGCGTGCTGGACTACCTGGTGTTCGCGCGCAACTACGTGATGGCCTGCGAAGACCGCTACGGCATCGAAGCGGTGGAGGAAATCCTGGATTCCTGCCACGCCCTGTCGTCCCATGGCGTGGACCGCTACAAGCGGCCCAACCCGGTCTCGTACAAGGAAGAGCTGCAGCGCGTCGCCGATCGCGAGGAATACCAGCGTGTCCAGTTCAACGACCTGTGGCGCACGGTGCCCAAGGCCGAGGCGTCCGAAACCGGCAAGAAAGAGGTATTCCCGCGAGAGCCCGAGGAAAACATCCTGTACTTCATCGAGAAGTACTCTCCCAAGCTGCAGACCTGGCAACGCGAGCTGGTGCGCATCGTCCGCAAGATCGCCCAGTATTACTACCCGCAAATGCAGACCAAGGTCATGAACGAGGGCTGGGCCACGTTCTGGCACTACACCATCCTCAATCGCCTGCACGAAAAGGGGCTGGTCGATGACGGTTTCATGATCGAGTTCCTGCAAAGCCATACCAACGTGGTCAGCCAGCGGGGCTTCGACCAGCGCGGCTATGGCGGCATCAATCCGTACGCACTGGGCTTCGCCATGATGACCGACATCCGGCGGATCTGCGAAAACCCGACGGAAGAAGACCGGCGGTGGTTCCCCGATATCGCGGGCGGCGACTGGCTGAAGACACTGGACTTCGCCATGCGCAACTTCAAGGACGAATCCTTTATCTCGCAGTATCTTTCGCCCAAATTGATCCGCGAGTTCCGTTTCTTCGCGATCGCCGATCACGAAGAAAATCCCCAGCTGGAGGTCGTGGCGATCCACGACGACGAAGGCTATCGCCATGTGCGCAAGCTGCTGGCCGAGCAGCACAACCGGGACAATCTGGTCCCCGATGTGCAGGTGGTGCAGTTCAACCGGGATTCGGATCGCTCGCTGGTGCTGCGCCATCAACAGACGCGCGGACGGCCGCTGGTGGCGGAAGACGCCGACCAGGTGATGAAGCATCTGTCGCGGCTGTGGGGTTTCAAGGTGCGCATGGAAGAAACCGATGCCGATGGCCAGACGCTCGCGTTCCGGGAGTTGTCGCACTGACGGTCAGGGTGGAGCCGGCGGGCGCGGTGGCAGCGACCTGATTTTTTGTGCAGCGCAAGCAGGGTTTCCCCGGGGCCGTCGGATGCGGGGCGTTGTTCAAGATTTACCGATAAATCGTTAAGATCGCTTTTTTCCCCAAGCTTCGCTCCTTCCTTGTCTACGCCCGCAGATATGGTTTCCCCGCTGCTCTCCCTGCGCGGGGTGTCGGTGGATTTCCCGACCGAAGACGGCGTGTTCCGTGCCGTTGACCAGCTCGATTTCGATGTCTATCCCGGCCGCACCCTGGCCATCGTCGGCGAATCCGGCTCCGGCAAATCGGTAACGTCTATGGCCATCATGCGGCTGACCGACTATACGGGCGGCCGCATCGCCGGAGGCAGCGTCATGCTGCGGGACAAGGGCGGCCGGGAAATCGACCTGACGCGTGCCTCCGAGGACGACATGCGCGCCATTCGCGGCAATGATGTGGCGATGATCTTCCAGGAGCCCATGACGTCACTGAACCCGGTGTTCACCGTCGGCGACCAGGTGGCCGAAGCGATCGTCCTGCATCAGCGCCTGTCGCGCACGGCGGCTCGCGAAGCGGCGCGTGCCCTGCTGGAGAAAGTACGGCTGCCGGACGCGGCGCAAATGCTGGACCGTTATCCGCACCAGCTTTCCGGCGGTATGCGCCAGCGTGTGATGATCGCGATGGCGCTGTCGTGCCGGCCGCGCCTGCTGATCGCCGACGAGCCCACCACGGCGCTGGATGTCACCATCCAGGCCCAGATACTGAACACTATCCGTGAGCTGCAGCGCGATCTGGGCACTGCCGTCATCTTTATCACGCACGATATGGGCGTGGTCGCCGAAATGGCCGACGACGTCGTCGTGATGTTGCGCGGCCGCAAGGTGGAGCAGGGACCGGTGGAACGCCTGTTCCGCGCGCCGGAGCACCCTTACACGCGTGCGCTGCTGGCCGCCGTGCCGAGGTTGGGCGCCATGACGGGACGGGACCTGCCCCTGCGTACGCCGCACGTCGTGCTCGAGGATGGCATTCTGCGCGAAGTCGGTTCCACGCATGAGCAGGATACGGCCGACTACACGCAGCCTTTACTGAGCGCGCGCGGCCTGACCACACGCTTTGATATGGGCCGGGGGTTCTTCGGACGGGTGACGCATCGCGTCCACGCGGTCGAGAGTGTCGACTTCGATATCTACCCTGGCGAGACGCTCGCGCTGGTCGGCGAATCGGGCAGCGGCAAGTCGACCATCGGCAAGACGCTGCAGCAATTGCTCGCGCCGACGGCCGGGCAGGTGCTTTACCAGGGCCGGGATATTTTCACCATGGATGCCGCCGGACGGCGGCGGCTGCGCCAGCAGATCCAATACATTTTCCAGGATCCCTATGCCTCGCTGGACCCGCGCAAGACGGTGGGTTTCAGCATCGCGGAGCCCATCGTTACGCATGGCCTGCTGCATGGGCAGCAGGCCATCGCGGCGCGGGTCGCGCAATTGCTGGAGCAGGTCGGCCTGCGGGCCGAGCACGCGCGCCGCTATCCGCACGAGTTTTCCGGCGGCCAGCGCCAGCGGGTGTGCATCGCGCGGGCGCTGGCGAGCGATCCGGACCTGATCATCGCCGACGAATCGGTATCGGCGCTGGATGTGTCCATACAGGCGCAGATCCTGAACCTGCTGATGGATCTGCAGAAGGATCGGCGGCTTTCCTATCTGTTCATCACCCACGATATGGCGGTGGTCGAGAAGGTCAGCCATCGCGTCGCCGTCATGTATCTGGGCCAGATCGTCGAAATGGGCCGCCGGCGCGATATCTTCGAAACGCCCCGGCATCCCTACACACGCAAGCTGCTCGCCGCCGTGCCGGTGGCCGAGCCGGGGCGGCATATCGACACCACGCTGCTCGCAGGCGAAATTCCCAGTCCGGTGCGCCGCGTCGGCGACGCGCCGCGCGTTGTTCCCCTGGTGGAAGTCGCGCCGGGCCACATGGTGGCCGAGGCGGCCTGACCGCGATGGACCCCGAGTTCTCTTCTTTATCGTCATCAACGATCCCCACGTCCCTGGAGGCGCTCATGTTTACCTTCACCAAGACCGCTCGCGCGCTCGGCGCGGCGCTCGCCATCAGCGGCGCGCTGGCCGCCGCCGCGCCGGCCCAGGCAGCCGGCACGCTGAGCGTAGCCATTACGCAAGATGCCGGCAGCTGGGATCCCATCGACACATTCGTGACATGGTGGGGTTCGGTGGGCAGCAACCTGTTCGACGGCCTGACCATGCGCGGCGCGGACATGAAGCTGCAGCCGGGCCTGGCGACCAGCTGGGAGTTCCTGGACAACGACACGCGCATCCGCTTCAAGCTGCGCGAAAACGTCAAGTTCCATGATGGCGAACCGTTCGACGCGAACGCCGTCAAGTTCACCTTCGATCGCCTCCTGGGACCGGAAGGCGCCAAGGGACCGCAACAGTCGAACTACAACTCCATCGACAAGGTCGTGGTGGTGGACGCGCACACCGTCGATTTCATGATGAAGCGGCCGGACCCCGTCATCCTGACCAAGCTGGCCGGCTACGGCGGCATGATCGTGCCGCCCAAGTACATCCAGGAGAAGGGAGACGCCTACTTCAACGAGCATCCCGTCGGCACGGGGCCTTTCAAGTTCGTCGAATACAAGCCGAAGATCAGCCTGACCCTGGCACGCAATGACGACTACTGGGGTGGCAAGCCCAAGCTGGACCAGGTGGTGTACCGCTTCATCGCGGAGCCCGCGACGCAGGTGGCGGAACTGCAGGCCGGCCGCGTGGATATCGCCACCGCCATCCCGCTGGGCCTGGTGGATACGATCAAGAAGTCCAGCAACGCCACTATCGTCAGCACCAGCGGCCCGGGTACGGTCGTGGCGCGCTATGACACGTCGCGTGGGATCACCAAGGATCGCGACGTGCGCCGGGCGCTGATCATGGCAGTGGATCGCGATGCCATCATCAAGCAGTTGCTGATGGGCTATGCCAAGCCCATCGCCAGCTTCCAGGGCGATCTGTCCTTCGGCTACGATCCGGCCCTCAAGCCTTTGCCCTTCGATCCCGCCCAGGCCAAGAAGCTGCTGGCCAAGGCCGGCGTCAAGCCGGGTGCTGCGATCCAGCTCGATATCCGCGGCAGCGATTCGCAATTCCGCGAGGTGGCGCAGGCCATCGCCGGTTATTTGCAGGGTGTCGGCATCAAGACCACCATCAAGCCTTACGAAACGCCCGTGCTGATCAACGACATCATCCCGCAGGGCAAGACCGGCGAGCTTTGGCAGATGTACTGGGGCGGCTGGACGTACGACTACGACAATACGGCCTACCTGATGTACCACAGCGGCCAGAAATGGAATCCGTACGACAAGGACGCCAAGCTGGACGCGATGCTGGAGGCGCAGCGCAATACCTACAAGACGGACGAACGGCAGAAGACCCTGCGCCAGATCGCCGCCTATGTGGCCGACAACGCGCTTGAAATGCCGCTTTATGCGCTGGACACCGTGGTGGGCGTGAACAAGCGCGTCAAGAACCTGTCGGTGCCGGGCGACATCCGTTTCCGTTTCGTCGACGCCAGCGTCGAATGATTTCGCCAACCTGACTTGCGCTCCGGGCACGGCCCCGGGGCGCCTACGAGATGATCGGTTTTCTTATCAAACGCGTCCTGCAGGCGGTCTTCGTGATCCTGGCCGTGACGCTGCTCGTTTCCTATGCCGTGCGCCTGACCGGCGATCCGGCCATTATGCTCAGCCAGGGAGCCGGCAGCGTTACCGAACAGGATCTGCAGAACATCCGGCAGGCGCTGGGACTGAACCGGCCCTTTTCCGTGCAATACCTGTCGTACATGCATGGCATCCTGGTCGGCGACTTCGGGCACAGCTTCATGGGCGGCACATCGGTGGCGCGATTGATCGGCGATGCGCTGCCGGCCACGCTTCTGCTGGCCTTCGTGTCCCTGGCGCTGTCGCTGCTGGTGTCCATCCCGCTGGGCGTGCATGCCGCCGTGCACAAGGGCAAGGCGGCGGACCAGGCCATACGCATTTTTTCGCTGGTGGGCCTGTCCTTTCCCAATTTCTGGCTGGCCCTGATGCTGGTGCTGCTGTTGTCGATCACGTTTCCGCTGCTGCCGCCGTCCGGATGGGACGGCCCCGCCAGCCTGATCATGCCGGCCCTGACCATGGCGGTGATCCTGAGCGCGACCAACGTGCGCCTGGTGCGCACGACGATGCTGGAAACGCTCTCGGCCCAGTACATCATGGTGGCGCGCAGCAAAGGCCTGCGCGAACGCGTCGTGCTGTACAAGCACGCGCTGCGCAATTGCTCCATTCCCTTGATCACATACATGGGCCTGCAGTTCGGCGGGTTGATCGGCGGCATTGTGGTGATCGAGAAGGTCTTCAACTGGCCCGGCATGGGCACCCTGGCTTTCGACGCCATCGCGGCACGCGATTATCCCGTGCTGCAAGGCGCCGTCACCGTGCTGGCGCTGGTCATCATTATCGTCAACCTGCTGGTCGATATTGCCTACGGCATCGTCGATCCGCGCATCCGTATCCGGTGATTCCATGCAAACGACGCTGACCGAGACAGCGGCCAAGCGGCGCTCGCGCAACCGCTTCCGATCCCTGGAATTCGTCATGGGCGTGGTGCTGACCGGCGCCGTGGTGTTGGCCGTCCTGTTGTCGGGCTGGCTGTTCCCCGATGGCGGCGAAGGCATGGACCTGGCGGCGCGCCTGACCCCGCCGTTCCAGAGCCTGGCCCATGTCCTGGGTACCGATCCGCTGGGGCGCGACGTGCTGGCACGCGTGGTGGTGGGTGGGCAGATATCCCTGACGGCAGGGTTCGTCTCGGTGTTCTTCGGCGCGCTGCTGGGCACCGTCATGGGCTTGATCGCGGGCTATTACCGCGGCGTCTGGGACGTGATCGTGATGCGCTTCGCGGATGTGCAGCTGGCGCTGCCCTTCATCCTGGTAGCCATCACG
>NZ_JBMQQZ010000057.1:0-7686 GCF_057362025.1 Bordetella sp.
ACGCGCACGGACGACTGGCGCTGCGCACGGTGCATCGCCCCGCACGCGGCGGCCAGGCGGCTTATGGCTATCGCGAGCGCTACGCATGGGATGACGGCGGCCGCGTGGTTCGCCACGACCTTCCGGAAGGGGGAAGCCTGACCTACGCCTACGGCGCAGGCGGCCGCGTAACGCGCATCGCCTGGGAGCATCGCGGCGACAGGCGGGAACTGTTGCGCGCCTTGCCGGAAGGCGGCTACCTGCATGGGAACGGCCTGCGCACGCAGGGGATGATGCGCGAGGGCGCGCTGGAGACCCTGCTGGTCGACGATCCCGGGGCGCCCGACCGCGCGCCGTTGCTGTTGCAGCACTTGCGCTACGACGCGGCGGGCCGCATCGCGCGGGAGACCCTGCGCGTCGCCGACTGGAAGGGCGTGTACGCCTACGGCTATGACGACGACGCGCGGCTTGCCGGTGCCGAGGCCGGCCTGGACATGCCGGAGACGCCGCGCCGGGATCGCACCGCCGCCGGTGCCGCGATCTCTCGGGGCGATGCAAGCCCCGCGGATGCCGGCCCCGCCACCATCGTCCCGCGTACGATCCGCGCCTGGCGCTACGCCTGGCACGCAGCCGGCGACGCAATGGCGACCCAGGATGGCACGACGACCCGCGTGCACCGCGCGCGCCGCGATGCCAGCGGACTGCCCCTCGAACACGGCGCCCTGCGCCTGCGCTACGGACCGGATAGAAGGCTGGCCAGCGTCATGCGGGGACGCGCGGAACTGGCGCGCTATACGCACAACGCCTACGGCGAGCGCATCCGGCGACGAGCGGGCACCCGCACGGAGGACTATCTCTATGCATCCAACCGGCTGGTAGCGATCGCCCGCCCCCTCCCCGACGGCGGCGTGGGCGTGGTGCAACGCTACGTCTATGCCGGATGGGTGCCGGTCGCCATGATCGTCTATCCCCGTCCGCGGCCCTTGGGGCTGGCCGGCGGCCCCGCACCGGCTCCCGTCTTCCATGCGGTGCACGCGGATGCGATCGGCCTGCCCCATGCCGTCACCGATGCAGGCGGCCGGGTGCGCTGGCGCGCGCTGTGGTCGCCCACCGGCGTCGCCATCGCCACGGACGGCGACGTGCCCATGCCATTGCGCCAGCCCGGCCATATCCACGATGACGCGACAGGCCTGCACGACAATTACCTGCGTACCTACGACCCGCGCCTGGGGCATTACCTGGAACCCGATCCGGCCGGCCCCATGCCCGATACCCGGCCCTACGGCTACGCCGGCCAGCAGCCGCGCCGCCATATCGATCCCCATGGCCTGCTGCTGTTCGCCTTCGACGGTACGAGCCACGATCGCGGCGCGCGCACCAATGTCGCGCTGATGAGCGGGTGGTACGGGGATGGCACGGCTTTCTATCATCGCGGGCCGGGGTTCGCGCGGCCGCGCATGGTGGATGCCGCGACGGCCGGCTCATCGCCCGACATCCTGGAAACGCAATGGAATGCGCTATTGCGCGAGATCGCGGCACGTGGCCGCGCCGACACCCTCGCGATCGACCTGCTGGGCTATTCCCGTGGCGCAGCGCTGGCCATGCATTTCGGCAACATGATCGCCGAGCGCCATCGGGCGGGCCGCTTCTGGACACGCGACCCCGCGCTGGGCACGGTCACCGCCTGCGCGGATTTGCGCTTCATCGGCCTGTTCGACGCGGTGGCGCAGTTCGGCGTGCTGGGATCGCGCAACGCGGATTACAACCTGGCGGTATCCGCCGAATGGCGCTGGGTCGCGCATGCGGTGGCGCTGCATGAACGCCGCAGGCTGTTTCCCTTGAGCGCGGCGCCCGAGGACAACCCCAACGTGGCGGAGGCGCCCTTCATCGGCGCGCACGGCGACATCGGCGGCGGCTATCTGCCGCATCCGGCCGACCCGGTAAGCGCCCGGCCGGGTGGCGACCTGTCGGACGTCGCCCTGGCCTGGATGCTCAAGCAGGCGGAATACGCCGGGGCCGCCTTCCTGCCGCCGCCCGCGGCGTTTCAACGGGTCGCCAACCCTATCGTGCACGACGAACGGGGACGCCGCGGCCGCCGGACGGGCGAAGACCGCGCCGTACTGCGAGGCGCTGGCGACACGCTGGTGGCAAGCCAGGCGGAACATGCCCGATACGGTGCCGCCGCGCGCACCGAAGTGGAGGCATTCATCCGCCGGGTGCGCGGCTGGACGGAAAACGACGAATCCGCCGTCGCCACCGTGGACATGGAAGGCTATCGCGGCTGGTTGCGGCGAACGCTGGATCTGGACCTGCCCGCCTGAGCCGGCGACGGACGAGGTACCCGGATAAATCACGGTATCATCCCGTAATTCGCGGCATTGCGTCCCGCCGCCTGTTTTCCCGTCTTTTCCGAGTCCCCATGCTCCCAGAGCAACAGCACCTTCTTGTCTCCCTACTGCAAGACGCCGTCGGCACCCTGCTGCCGGAAGCGCGGCCCACGATTCTGCTGGAACGCCCCAAGGTCGCGGCCCATGGCGACGTGGCGACCAATGTCGCCATGCAGGTCGCCAAGGCCGCCAGGCGCAATCCGCGCGAGCTGGCCCAGGCCATCGTCGACGCCCTGACAGCCGACGCCCGCGCACGCGATATCGTCGAGGCGGCCGAAGTCGCGGGGCCCGGTTTCATCAACATCCGCGTTACCGCGGCCACGCGGCAGGCCGTGCTG
Organism: Bordetella sp.; assembly: GCF_057362025.1. Taxonomy (NCBI): domain Bacteria; kingdom Pseudomonadati; phylum Pseudomonadota; class Betaproteobacteria; order Burkholderiales; family Alcaligenaceae; genus Bordetella; species Bordetella sp. The sequence continues at coordinate 2,705 of NZ_JBMQQZ010000057.1, forward strand.
ACCGCCATCGCGGCGCAGGGCGACACCTACGGCCGCGCCGCGCGCCATGGCGAAAAAGTCCTGGTCGAATTCGTTTCGGCCAACCCCACCGGTCCGCTGCACGTGGGCCATGCGCGCCAGGCAGCCCTGGGCGACGCCATCTGCCGGCTTTACGATGCCGCCGGCCATGATGTCACGCGCGAGTTCTACTACAACGACGCCGGCAACCAGATCCACAACCTGGCGATCAGCGTGCAGGCGCGCGCCAAGGGCATGGGCCCCGAATCGCCCGGCTGGCCCGAAGACGGCTACAAGGGCGAATACATCGTCGACATCGCCAAGGACTTCATCGCCGGCGCGGCCGTGCGCGCGGCCGACGGCGAGGAAACCGTCGCCACCGGCAACGTCGACGACCTGGAAGACATCCGGCGCTTCGCCGTGGCCTATCTGCGCCGCGAACAGGACCGCGACCTCCAGGCCTTCGACCTGACCTTCGACAACTTCTTCCTGGAGAGCTCGCTCTACACCAGCGGCCGCGTCGAACAGACCGTCGCCCGGTTGATCGCCAGCGGCCATACCTACGAAGAAGAAGGCGCGCTCTGGCTGCGCACCACCGAGTTGGGCACGGGCGACGACAAGGACCGCGTGATGCGCAAGCGCGAAGGGGGCTACACCTACTTCGTGCCGGACGTCGCCTACCATGTGAACAAATGGGAGCGCGGCTACCATCGCGCCGTCAACATCCAGGGCAGCGACCACCACGGCACCGAGGCGCGCGTGCGCGCCGGCCTGCAGGCCCTGGACATGGGCATCCCCAAGGACTATCCGGCCTACGTGCTGCACAAGATGGTCAAGGTGATGCGCGGCGGCGAAGAGGTCAAGATCTCCAAGCGCGCCGGCAGCTACGTCACCATGCGCGACCTCATCGATTGGGTGGGTCGCGACGCCGTGCGCTACTTCCTGATCCAGCGGCGCGCCGATACCGAATTCGTCTTCGACGTCGACCTCGCGCTGTCGCAAAGCGACGAGAACCCGGTCTACTACATCCAGTACGCCCACGCGCGCATCTGCTCCATGGTGGGGCAATCGGGCGAAAACGAACAGGACATCGCCGCCGCCGACATCGCGCGCCTGACGGCGCCGACCGAATTCGCGCTGATGCAACGGCTGGCCGAATTCCCCAACGTCATCCAGCTCGCGGCCCAGGAACTGGCGCCCCATCACGTGGCCTTCTGGCTGCGTGACTGCGCGGCGGACTTCCACGCCTGGTACAACGCCGAACGCGTACTGGTCGACGATATCGCCCTGAAGCGCGCCCGCCTGCGCCTGGCGGCGGCCACGCGCCAGGTGGTGGCCAACGGCCTGGCGCTGCTGGGCGTTTCCGCGCCCGAGCGCATGTAGGTTGCCATGGCGAAACGCAAACCCGCGAAGCGATCGTCCGAACGCGGCAGCACGCTCTACGGCGTACTGACCGGCCTGCTCATCGGGCTGATCGTGGCTGCCGCCGTCGCGTTCTATGTGACACGCGCTCCGGTACCTTTCGTCGACCGGGCTTCGCGCCATGCCGACCAGTCACCCCTGCCCGACGTCCGCAACGCGCCCGACCCCAACGCCGGCCTGTACGGACGCGACGGTGCCGCCGGCATTGCGCCGACCGGCCCGACGGCCACGCCGGCGTCCCCGCTGCCCGGGGCCCAGCCCTCGACGTCCGGCACCGCGTCCCATGGGCCGGACGATCTGGGCGCGCTGATCGCCACGCTGCCGACGACACCGGAACCGCCCCCTCGCGCCGCGGATAAGCCCGCGGAGAAGGGCGCCGACAAAGCGGCGGAGAAGCCGGCGGCCAAACCGTCGGCGCCCGCCGCGGTAGCCAGCGCCAGCCCGTCGGGCCGCGACTCCGCCAAAGAAGCCGGCGGCAAGTACTTCCTGCAGGCCGGCGCCTACCGCGCCGCCGACGATGCCGAGGCGCTGCGGGCGCGCATCCTGCTGCTGGGCCTGCCGGTCGCGGTGCAGCGCGCGGAGGTCAACGGCAAGCCGATCAACCGGGTCCGGGTCGGGCCTTTCGCGCGCCTGGACGATATGAATCGCGCCCGCACACGCCTGGGAGAAAACAAAATCGAAGTGGCGGTGGTCCGCCAGTAGCGCCCGTGGCGGAACTCGCCCACGTCGCGCCTGTCTCTATTGTCTTTGCGGCCCGTCGCCTATCGCATGCGCTTCGCGCCCCTGGCGGCCGGGCTACGCTCGCCGACAGCACTCTCCTTAGACCTCAACCTGGGATCCAGACCGACATGTCCAAACTGCTTAGCCGCCTGCTGGCGGTTTCCGCCCTCGCCGCCACGGCCTTGTTCGCGCCCGTCAGCAACGCCCAAGGCGTCCAGCCGGGCGCGCAACCCTACCAGGTGGTCAACCCGGCCATCGCCAGCGACCACGCGGGCAAGATCGAGGTCATGGAGTTCTTCGCCTACACCTGCCCCCACTGCGCGGCGATGGAGCCCATGGTCGAAGCCTGGGCCAAGACCGCGCCCGCCGACGTGGTGCTGGTCCAGGTGCCGGTTGCTTTCAACGCATCGATGAAGCCGCTGCAGCAGCTGTACTACACGCTGCAAACCTTGAACCGCCCGGACCTGCATAGCAAGGTGTTCACCGCCATCCACCAGGAACACAAGCAGCTCTTCACGAAGTCCGCGATGGAGGACTGGGTTGCATCGCAGGGCGTGGACCGCAAGAAGTTCGAAGAAATCTTCGATTCGTTTTCCGTCAATACGCAGGTCGAACGCGCCACGCAGTTGACCAAGCAGGCCAATATCGACGGCACGCCGTCCTACCTGGTCGGCGGCAAGTACCTGACGTCGCCGGTCATGGCAGGCAACAGCTATCAGGGCGCGCTGGACGAAGTGAACAAGCTGCTGCCGATGGCGCGCGACAGCAAGTGATCACGGCCGCCGGCTGACGCCGGTCGCCCGTCGACGATTACCCCTGGGGCGGCGCCACGGCGCGATCCAGTGCCTGCCGCAAATCGTCGATCAAGTCCGATGGCGATTCCAGCCCGATATGCAGGCGCACGACGGCCTGGCCGTCGCCGCGCCAATAGCGGTGGCCCGCCAGCATCTGCAGCGACACCAGCTGCACGAGGCTTTCGAAGCCGCCCCACGAATAGCCGATGCTGAACAGCCGCAGGCTGTCGACGAATACCCGTGCCTGGGCCGGCGCCAGCCGCAAGGCCACGGCCATCATGCCGTTGGACCCGGTGCAATCGCGCCGCCACAGCGCATGTCCGGGATCGGATGGCAAGGCGGGATGATAGAGGCGCGCCACCTCCGGACGCTGCGCCAGGAAGCCGCACACTTCCAACGCATTGCGCGCATGCTGCGCCATGCGCAACGGCAGCGTGCGCACGCCGCGCAGCGCCAGCCAGGCATCGTCGGCGCTGATCGAGTACCCCATCGCGTATTGCGTTTTGTTGATACGCCGCGCCAGTTCCTCGTCGTTGGTCACGACCGCCCCCAGCATCAGATCGGAGTGTCCGCCGACGTATTTCGTGCCCGCCACCACGGACACCTGCGCGCCCAAGGCCAGCGGCTGATAGATATAGCCGGAGCCCCAGGTATTGTCGGCGGCCAGCACCAGCCCATGCCGCCGCGCCTTCTCCGCCAGGGCGGGGATATCCAGCATTTCGAACAACAGCGACCCCGGCGATTCCACGTACATCAAGCGCGTGTTCGGCCGCACCAGCGCGTCGATATCGTCATGATTCGGCGCGAAATACGTAAGCTCGATGCCCAGGCGCGCCAGCACCGCCTGGTCCAGCGCATGCACCGGACCATAGACGTTGTCGGCCACCAGCGCGTGTTCGCCGGCGGACAGCAGCGACATAAAGGCCAGCGTAATGGCGGACAAGCCCGAGGGCGCCAGATAGCAGTGGGTGCCTTGCTCCAGGTGCTTGAAGACATCTTCCAGCGCCACGTGGGTATCCAGGCCCATGCGGCCATACGCCACGACGCGCTCGCCGGCGGCCTTGCGGCGTTCCGCATCGTCCAGCGCCTGCAGGTCGCGGAAACGCACGGTACTGGTGCGAACCGGCGGCAGGCCCACCGGCGCCGCGCCGCTGGCGGGGTCGAATTCGGCAATACCGGTGTGCTGCAGCAAGGTGTCCAGGTGAGGGGATCGAGAGGCCATTGGGATGTAGGAATCAGGTTGCCGATTCGCCTATGATGCCACTTTCGTTCTCGGCCATCTTCCATGCCGGATATCCACACCCTGACCACTTTTTTCGGCATCGCGGTGCTCCTGGCGTTGTCGCCCGGCCCGGACAATCTGTTCGTGCTGATGCAGTCGGCGCTGTGGGGGCGATCCGCCGGGCTGATGGTGGTACTGGGCCTGTGCACCGGCCTGCTGGGCCACACGGCCGCGGTGGCCGTGGGACTGGCGGCGGTTTTCGCGGCCTCGCCGCTGGCCTTCGCGACGCTGAAATGGGCCGGCGCGGCTTACCTGGCCTATCTGGCATGGCAGGCATTCCGCGCGCCGGCCGGCGCAGCGGGCGGCGCCGCGCCGCCCCGCATGAAGCCGTCGGCGCTGTACGCGCGCGGCATTGTCATGAACCTGACGAATCCCAAGGTGCTGCTGTTCTTCCTGGCCTTCCTGCCGCAGTTCGCCACGCCCGCCGCGGGCCCGGTCGGCCCGCAGATCGTCGTGCTGGGCGGCGCTTTCATGCTGGCGACCTTGCTGGTGTTCGGCGCCATCGCGTTCTTTTCCGGCGCGGCCGGGGCGATGCTGCAGCGGTCGGCGCGCGCCCGCAAGGTCCTGAATACCTGCGCGGGCCTGGTCTTCGCGGGATTGGCGCTGCGCCTGGCGACGTCGGTGCGCTAGGGCCTGTTAACGCTAGAAGGAGCCTCGCATGAGTACGCAAACCGGTGGATGGCAAGGCACGAAGCGCAGTCGTGGTGATGCCACGGCGAGCATTCGTAACGCGGCCAGGCGCCGGTTTGCGTACTCACCCTTCGGGC
>NZ_JBMQQZ010000058.1:0-4412 GCF_057362025.1 Bordetella sp.
CAGCGTGTCCGCCACCGCGGCCTCCATCGAGCGTCCGTACAGTTTTTCGTAAGCGTCCATCTGGCTACGGTTATCGGCCAGGATGGCCTGGCGTTCGCTCGCCGGCAACCCGGCAAGCAGCGCCAGGCCGCCGGCGGCGGCCCCCAGCGGCCGCCGCGTGGCCCGACCACCCGATCGAAGTGGTCGTACCGCTGACCGCCGGCGGACCGACCGATCTCTTGGCGCGCATCCTCGCCAAGCCGCTCAGCCAAAGCCTGGGGCAGTCCGTCGTCATCCTGAATCGCCCGGGCGCCGGCGGGGATATCGGCGCCGAGTACGTCGCCAAGGCCCATCCGGACGGCTACACCCTGTTCCTCGGGACATCGGGTCCGCTGTCCATCAACGCCACGCTCTATGGCAACCTGCCGTTCGACCCCATCAAGGATTTCGCGCCGATCAGCCTGGCGGCCACGGCGCCCTTCGTGGTGGTGGTCAATCCCAAGTCCAGCCTCAAGACTTTCCACGACCTGGTCGCGTACGCCAAGGCGCATCCCGGCAAGCTGAACTACGGCCTGGTGCCCGGCAGCGCGGCACACCTGGCCACCGAGCTCTGCAGGATGAAAGCCGGCATCGATATCACGCAGGTCCCCTACAAGGGCGCGGCGCCCGCCACCAACGACTTGCTGGCCGGGCAGATCGACCTGAGCTTCGCCTCCACGCCCGGTGTGGTCGGCCTGATCCATGCAGGCAAGCTGCGCGCGCTGGCCACCACCAGCAAAACGCGATTGCCGCAGTTGCCCAACGTTCCGACGCTGGCCGAGTCGGGCCTGCCCGGCTACGAGGCCAGCGTCTGGTACGGACTGGTCGGCCCTGCCCACCTGCCGGCGGACATCGTCCAACGCCTGAACGCCGAAGTCATCAAAGCACTGCGTGATAGGACCGTCATCCAGCAAATGGAGGCGAACTACTTCAACCCGGAGTCCTCGACGCCGGAACAATTCGCCGCCTTCATCAAATCGGAATCGGCCAAGTGGGGCGACGTGGTGCGCCGGTCCGGCGCCAAGGTCGGATGAAAGCGCCGGACGTCACGCGATGCGGCGCCCCTCAAGGCCATGCATGGCACCGGTCGGGGCTTCCGTCACCTGCAGCTCCCGCGCAAGTTGCGCGCGATAGCGTTCCACGCTGGCGGCCTTGATATGGCCATAACCCCGGACCTGCTCGGGCAGCGCGGCGATCCTGGCGGCGCGGTCCAGATTGTCCGGGCTTAGCGTGGCCAGCAGCGTGTCGATCGCCTGGCAATACTGCCGGATCAGTTCGCGCTCCATCCTGCGTTCGGCGCTGCGGCCGAACGGATCCAGCCAGGTGCCTCGCAGCCCCTTCATCCGGGCCAGCAGCTTCATTGCCGTCAGCATGCGCGGCCCGAACGTCATCTTGCGGGGAGCACCCGTACGCGGATCCTTGCGCGCGAATACGGGCGGCGCCAGATGAAACCGCAACTGGTAATCGCGGCCCGCGACGCCTTCGAACTGGCCCGCCAATTGCCGCGCAAAACCGCCATCGGTGTACAGGCGCGCGACTTCGTATTCGTCCTTGTACGCCATCAACTTGAATAGATTGCGGGCCACGGCTAGCGCCAGGCGGGACGAACGCCGCGTGCCGGACAGCGCGATCACTTCCCGCTCGCGCTCGGCCACGCGTTCGACGAACTGCCGGTACCGCGTGGCATAGGCCGCGTCCTGATACAAGGTCAGGTCCGCGACGCGGCGCGCGAGGGCGGCATCCAGGGTTTCGGGCACGCTCAGGTGAATCACCGATGTACGAGGTTCCAGCACATCGGCCAACGCCCGCGGCTGATGCGCGGCCAGACGCCCCGCATCGAATGCCGCGCGGTTCGATGCCACCGCCACGCCGTTCAGTTCGATCGCGCGCGACAGCGCCTCGTACGTCACGGGCACATCGCCGCGCTGCCACGCATAACCCAGCATGAAAATATTCGACAGGATGCTGTCGCCGAACAGCGCCAGCGCAGCGCCGTGCGCATCGATGGCGGCCGTCCGATGCTCGCCCGCCGCATGTTTTACCTTGGCCAGAAGCGCGTCGGGCCGCATGGCCGCATCCGGATTCCGCGTGAAATCGGATACCGGCGCCACATAGGTATTCATCGTCACGCGCGTCGCGCCTTTGCGCAGCGCGCCCAGCGCATCGGGCGCGATGGCGGCCACCGGATCGCACAGGATCGCGGCATCGGCCTGTTGCCAGTCCAGGCGCACGGGACCGCCCTCCATGTGCCGCGGCGCCAGCCGGATGTGGCTGATCACGGAGCCGCCTTTTTGCGCCAGCCCCGTCAGGTCGAGCACCGACGCCGACAACCCTTGCAGATGCGCCGCCATGGACACCAGCGCGCCGATGGTGATAACACCCGTCCCGCCCATGCCGGCGACCAATAGCCGGTAAGGCGCGGATACGGGTTCGACGGCCGGCATGGGCAGGGCCGCGATCAAGGTACGCAGGCGGTCCTGCTCGAACGCCGGCGCCGCGCTTTTGCGCAATTTTCCGTCCACGACCGAAACGAAGCTCGGACAGAAACCGTCGGCGCAGGAGTAGTCCTTATTGCAGCTGGATTGTTCGATCGCGCGCTTGCGGCCATAGGGAGTTTCCAGCGGAACCACCGACAGGCAGTTCGAGGTCGTGCCGCAATCGCCGCATCCCTCGCAAACCGCGCTGTTGATGACCATGCGGCGCGGCGGATCGGCCAGGGCGCCCTTCTTGCGGCGGGGGCGCTTTTCGGCCGCACAGGCCTGATCGTGGATCAGCACGCTAACGCCGCGCACCTCTCGCAGTTCGCGCTGCAGCGCGTCCAGCTCGCGGCGATGGTGCACGGTGGCGTCCGCCACGTCCACACCCCGGTATCTTTCCGGTTCGTCGGTAGTGATGACGATGCGCTCGACGCCCTCGCCCCGCAATTGCCGGCATATCCGCGGCACCGAAATCGCGCCGTCCACCGGCTGCCCACCCGTCATGGCCACCGCATCGTTGAACAGGATCTTGTACGTGATGTCGGCCTTGGCCGCGATGGCTTGCCGTATCGCCAGGTACCCCGAATGGAAGTAGGTGCCTTCGCCCATGTTCTGGAAGACGTGTGGTGCCCTTATGTATCGGGACAGGCCGATCCAGTCGGCGCCTTCGCCGCCCATCTGCGTCAGGCCACCCGTGTCCCGGTCCATCCAAGCCGCCATGTAGTGGCAGCCGACGCCGGCCAGGGCCTGGCTGCCTTCGGGGACTTTGGTGGACGTGTTGTGCGGGCAGCCGGAACAAAAGTACGGACGGCGCCGCATGCCGTCGGCGTCGTTGGACACCGGAGCCGGACAGGTAAATTCCGACGGGTCCATCACCGGCCGCAGATCCGAGGTCCGCGCAAGCCAGGCCGCCAGCGGTTCGACCAGCAGAGAGGGACGCAACTGGCCGGCGGAAGGGATCAGCGGATCGCCATCCAGGCCGTTCCTGCCCACCACGGTGGGGCGGTCGGGCTGGTTGAAAAACAGATCCTTGACCTGGCCTTCCACCACGGCGTTTTTCTCTTCCACCACCAGAATGTGTTGCAGGCCTTGCGCGAATTGCCGCAGGCGTTCCGCATCCAGCGGCCACGTCACGCCAGGCTTGTAGATCCGCACGGGCGCGTTGGCCGTTCCGGTATCGATGCCCAGCCGCGCCAGCGCCTCCATGGTATCCAGATGCGCCTTGCCGACCGTCACGATCCCCAGTGTCGCCCTGGGCGCGGCGCAGACCAGTTTGTCGATCGAATGACGGCGGACAAACGCGCGCACCGCTTTCATCCGCGTATTCATGCGCTTTTCCACCGCCAGCGACAGGAACTCGCGAGCCGAGTATTCCAGCTCGCTGGCCGGCAGCCCCGGATCCTCCGGCATGTCATAGGACGGCACCGGCGCGGGCATGAAAGAACGGCCGCTTTCCACGGTTTCGGAAACCGCCTTGAACGCCACCCACGTCCCCGCGTGACGGGACAGCGCCCAGCCATAAAGACCGAAGGCTTCGTATTCGTCGACCGATGCCGGATGCAACACGGGCATTCGCCATGCGATCAGCGATGCTTCGCTGGAATGCGGGATCGACGACGACACCGCCGTGTGATCGTCGCCCACCACGACCAGCACGCCGCCATGGCGCGACGCCCCCGCGGCGGTGCCATGATGCAGGGCGTCGCCGGCGCGGTCCACGCCGGGACCCTTGCCATACCATAGGGAGAACACGCCATCGACCTTGCGGTCCTCGCGCACGCCCGCTTGCTGCGTGCCCATGATGACAGTAGCGGCCATGTCTTCGTTGATCGCCGGCAGGAAGCTGATCTGGTTGGCGTCGAGGACGTCTTTTGCCTTCCACATGGCCATGTCCACGCCGCCCAGCGGCGACCCGCG
>NZ_JBMQQZ010000059.1:0-125966 GCF_057362025.1 Bordetella sp.
CGCATTCTGATCCCGCTGATGCAGGCCCAGGGCTCGGACGAGGAATACGCCGCGCTGACGCTGGGCGCGAGCGGCTGGCAAATTTTCCGGCGCATTACGCTGCCCAACATCAAGTGGGCCCTGCTGTACGGCACCATCATCACGAATGCCCGCGCGGTGGGCGAATTCGGCGCGGTGTCCGTGGTATCCGGCGCGATCCGCGGCAAGACCGTGACCCTGCCCCTGCTGATCGAACAACTAAACGACGACTACAAGACGGTGGCCGCGTTTACGGCAGCAGGCTTGCTCGCCTGCCTGGCACTGCTGACCATGGTCGTGAAGACCGCCATGGAGTGGGGACAGCGCGTCACGGTGCGCGGGCCGGCGCATTGAAAACAAGGCCATGCGGGACACCGCCCGGCGCCACGAAGCGCAGCGCCATCGAGCGGTTGCGCGCCGGTTCCCGGCCCACGATCGCGCGGTGACGGCGCGGCATCGATGCCCGGGGAGATCGCTCAGCGCCGGACGAGCGCGGCGGGCTGGCGCCGGTGCCACAGTTGCCACGCCAGGAAAGCCACGATGGCCACATTGAACAGCACCACCGCCACGGCCAGCGCACCCGGCCGATGTATCAGGTGGCGGACTTCGAAGGGCACGTAGATGGCGCCTGACAGCGCGCCCAGCCATTCCCCCCACGCGCGGTCGCGCCACAGGCCGTAGGCCTCGGCCAGGCGCAGGATCACATAGCAGGAGGCCAGCGCGACCAGCGTGCGGACGCTGGTGTCCTGCAGCACCGTCGCGAAATGCAGGAGTTCCTCCGGATAATGGCCGCCGGGATCGAGGCCGAAATGGCCGATCAGTACCATGACGATACGCCGCAGGTCATGGTGCAGCAGGCTGAGCAGGCCGATACTGGCGGCCAGCGCGCCCACGCCCTTGGCGGCCTCGACCAGCGCGATCAGGCGCTGGGCGCGCTGGCGCGCCGACAACCTGCCGGCCGGCGCGGGATCAAGGACGGGGACGCGGTCGGTCATGGCCGGGGCCGGGCGGGCGGTTCAGGCACGACGCCAGGGGCCGCGGCGCAGCGCCGAACGCCACGGAAAGCGCCTCGGCGCCGGCATCACGCGGCACCCGCCTGCATGCGGGCCAGTTGCGGGAACATCTGCCGGCGCGCATCGTCGTCCATTTCCTTCTTGAAGGTAAAGCGCGTCTTCAGCGCTTCCGCCGCCACGCCCGCCGGCCGCGCGCTGATCTCGTTCAACAGCCGCTGCACCGCCGGAAAGCGCGACCATGGATCCTCGCCGCCGAAGATGTTGGGCATCATGCGCGCCCAGCCCCACATCGCCATATCGGCGATCGTGTAGGTATCCCCCAGCAGGTACGGGCGGCCGGCCAGGCGTTCGTCCAGGACCCGCCAGTGGCGCTCGGCCTCGAAGTCGTAGCGGTTGAGCGCGGCGGGATTGGGCTCCGGGGCGAAATTGCGGAAGTACACGGCCTGGCCGGAATAGGGCCCCACGCCGGTGGCGATGAACATCAGCCAGGACAGCAGCTGGGCACGGTCGGCGGGCGAGTCCGCGGGCAGGAAGCGGCCGGTCTTTTCAGCCAGGTACAGCAGGATGGCGTTACTGTCGAAAACGGTGGCATCGCCGTCGACCAGGGCCGGCACCTTGGCGTTGGGATTGATCGCCACGTACTCGGGACGATGCTGTTCCCCCTTGCGCATATCGACCGGCACGGTTTCGTAAGGCAGGCCCAGCTCTTCCAGCAGCAGGGCGACCTTCATGGGATTGGGGCCGGGATTGAAGTAGAACTTGATCATTTGCCTGGGACTCCTCGATGGCGGAACGGGATGCGCGTCCGGCGCGTCAGGCGAACGGGCCGGACCCTCCGGTAGCATAGCGGCTTTCCGTCCGGCCGTCGGCCGTGGGAAAATCGCGCCAGATATTCAGCAGAGAGGACTTCACCATGCCTTCCTTCGACGTCGTATCGGAAGTGGACAAGCACGAGTTGAGCAATGCCGTCGACCAGGCCAACCGCGAACTGGCGACGCGCTTCGACTTCAAGGGCACCGATGCCAAATTCGAACTCGAAGAATTCGTCGTGACGCAGACTGCGCCATCGGCCTTCCAGCTCAAGCAGATGATCGATATCCTGCGCGGGCGCCTGACCTCGCGCGGCATCGATCCGCGCAGCATGGACCCGGCCGACCCGCTGGTGAACCTGGGCGGCGCGCGCCAGAAGGTCACGATAAAACAGGGGATCGAACAGCCCATCGCCAAGAAACTGATCGCGGCCATCAAGGACGCCAAGCTCAAGGTGGAAACCCAGATCAACGGCGACAAATTGCGCGTCACGGGCAAGAAGCGCGACGATTTGCAGGCGGTCATCGCCCTGCTGCGCAAGACCGATGTGGACCTGCCGCTGCAATTCCAGAATTTCCGCGACTAGGTTTCCTTTTTCGGTAGAGATGCCCGGACGGCCCGCCTGCGCGCGGGCCGTTGCCATTCCTGGCGAGCTGCCGCGGGGGCGGTCTCGATCGGCGACTTGGCAACCAGCCTGGCGGCTTCGTATTTTTTTGCGCCGTTCGCGCCGATCGCGATCATCCGACACGGACCCCCACACCGATGCCGATGCCAGGCCGGGGCCGCCCCGCGCAGGCGTGCGACGGCGCGGGACCTATGACTTGCAAAATGCAAGTTAACTCCATTAGAATCACTTTCAACTTGAAAGTCACTACGCCATGACGCCCACCGATTTCGCCGAAATGCCCTGCCCCATCGCGCGCAGCCTTGCCCGGGTGGGCGAGCGCTGGACGATGCTGATCCTGCGCGATGCCTTCCAGGGCATGACGCGCTTCGACGAATTCCGTAAAAGCCTGGATATCGCGCCGAACATCCTGACGCGCAGGCTGGCGGAGCTGGTGCGGCTGGGCCTGCTGGAAAAGCGCGTCTATACGCGCCGCCCCACCCGCCATGAATACGTTCCGACGCCGATGGCGCACGATTTCCGCCCCGTCATGATGGCCATGATGGCCTGGGGCAATCGCTATTTCGCGCCGGAAGGCCCGGCCATGATGCTGGTCGCGCGCGACACCGGCGCGCCGGTCGAACAACGCTGGGTGGACACGTCCACGGGCCGCATCCTGGCGCCCGGCGAATACGCCGTGGTTGCCGGCCCCGCCGCGACGCCGCGAGCCCGTTACCGCATGGAATTCGCCGCGCGCAAACGCGAGGGGCTGGCGCCGGACGAACGCTTCGATCCGGAGGGGTATGACGACGCCGCGCCGGCCGCGTCCACCATTGCTGCCGCCGCCATCGGCGACTGAAGCGTTCCGCGCCCGAGCACATCCCATAACGTCCGCCCGCCTCTATCCGGAAACGTCCGCAGGGGCCTGCCCGGATACCCCGCCTGGACCTACCCGGAAACGCCGGCCGCCTTCACTATCCACCATCGACAAGCCCCCCAGAGAACGTCGTCATGCCTCCCCCCACCGCTGGCGCGGCCGCGCCCACGCTTACCCCGGGTTCCACCGCCATCCCCGCCGCGCGCGGTCGGGGGCGCCGGCTGGCCTATCTTGCCGCCATCCTGATCGCCGCCGCGGGCGCGACCGCGTATGGATACCGCTGGTGGACCGAAGGACGCTTCATCGAAGAGACGGACGACGCCTATGTCGGCGGCGACATCACCGTGCTGGGCACGAAAGTGCCGGGTTATATCGCGCAAGTGGCCGCGGGCGACAACCAGGCGGTGCGCGCGGGCGATCTGCTCGTCAAGCTGGACGACCGCGACTATCGGGCCGCCCTCGACAAATCGGATGGCACCGTGGCCGCGCAGCAGGCATTGCTGGCCAACCTGGACGCCAACCGGCGCCTGCAGGAAGCCATGATCCTGCAGGCGCGCGCGGGCGTGGCGGCGGCCGAAGCGGAGGCCGTGCGCACACGCCAGGACCAGGCGCGCTATAAGTCGCTGTCGACGAGCGCGGCGGTATCCATCCAAAGCTGGCAGAAGGCCGACTCCGACTACAAGCAGGCGGTGGCCAACCAGCAGAAGGCCGAAGCGGCGCTGGTGGCCGCGCAGCGCGAGCTGGACGTCATCGATACGCAGAAAGGCCAGGCACGCGCCGCGCTGGCGCAAGCCACCGCCGACCGCGAGCAGGCGCGCTTGAATCTTTCCTATACCGAAGTGCGCGCCCCCATGGACGGCACCGTGGGCAACCGCCGCGCGCGCCAGGGCGCCTATGTGCCGGCCGGGGCGCAGATGCTGTCGCTGGTGCCCGCCGCCGGGCTGTGGATCGATGCCAACTTTAAGGAAAGCCAGCTGGCGGGCATGGCGCCGGGCCAGCGCGCCATCATCGTCGCCGACGTCATGCCGGATCGCGTCTTCCATGGCCGCGTCGCCAGCCTGGCGCCCGCCACCGGTGCGCAGTTCAGCGTGTTGCCGCCGGAAAATGCCACGGGCAATTTCACGAAGATCGTGCAGCGCGTGCCGGTGCGCATCGTCCTGGACGACGCCGATGCGCGGCTGGGCCTGCTGCGTCCGGGCCTGTCCGTGCAGGCGGAGATCGACACGCGGCGGCGGCCATGAGCCCAACGGCCGCCGCCGGGCGGGACGACCGATTGCTGCCGGATGGCGGGGCCGCCACGGCCGCGCGCGCCCCCGCCGCCGGCCGTGGCGGCGCGGGACCGCGCTCTCCGGCCGATATGTCCACCGGCGAGAAGATCTTCGCGTTCTCGACCATGTGCGCGGGCATGTTCATCGCGCTGCTGGACATCCAGATCGTCTCGGCATCATTGAAGGACATCGGCGGCGGGCTGTCGGCCGGCGTCGATGAAACCGTCTGGGTGCAGACCGCCTACCTGATCGCCGAAATCATCGTCATCCCCTTGTCCGGCTGGCTGGCGCGCGTGATGTCGACCCGCTGGCTGTTCGCCGCATCGGCGGCCGGATTCACCGTGGCCAGCCTGCTGTGCGGATGGGCCTGGAACATCCAGAGCATGATCGCGTTCCGCGCATTGCAGGGTTTCCTGGGCGGCTCGATGATCCCGCTGGTCTTCACCACCGCCTTCGCCTTTTTCGCCGGCCCGCAACGCGTGCTGGCGGCCGCCACCGTGGGCGGGCTGGCATCGCTGGCGCCCACGCTCGGGCCGACGGTGGGCGGATGGATCACGGACCATTACTCCTGGCACTGGCTGTTCTTCGTGAACCTGGTGCCGGGCCTGTTCGTGACCGTCATGGTGCCCATGTTCGTGCGCGTCGACAGGCCCGACCCGTCGCTGCTGCGCGGCGCGGACTACCCGGGCATCGCCCTGATGGCGCTGTTCCTGGGTTGCCTGGAATACACGCTGGAGGAAGGCCCGCGCTGGGACTGGCTGAACGATCCCACCATCCTGACCACCGCCTGGATATCGGGGCTGGCCGGCGTGGGTTTCGTCTGGCGCAGCCTGACCTACGCCCAGCCCATCGTGGACTTGCGCGCGCTGAAGGACCGCAATTTCGCGCTGGGCTGCCTGTTCTCCTTCGTCAGCGGGGTCGGCATCTTCGCCACCATTTATCTCACGCCGCTGTTCCTGGGCCATGTGCGCGGCTACAGCGCCCTGCAGATCGGCACCGCCATCTTCTCGACCGGCCTGTTCCAGATCATGTCGATCCCGCTGTACACCCTGCTGGCCAACCGCGTCGACCTGCGCTGGCTGTTGATGGCGGGGCTGGCCTGCTTCGCTTTTTCGATGTGGAAATTCGTGCCCATCACGCATGACTGGGGCGGCGCCGAATTGCTACTGCCGCAGGCTTTCCGTGGCATAGCGCAGCAATTCGCCGTGGCGCCTACCGTTACGCTCACGCTGGGCAGCCTGCCGCCGGCCCGGCTGAAGCTGGCGTCCGGCTTGTTCAATCTGATGCGCAACCTGGGCGGCGCCATCGGCATCGCGGTCTGCGCGACGATACTGAACGACCGCACCAACCTGCATTTCTTTCGCATGGCCGAACACTTGAACATACGCAACGAAGCGATGGACGACGCGCTGGCCCGCATGACGGCGCAGGCAGCGGGCTGGTCGAACGACCCGGTCACGGCGGGACTGGCCCGGCTGTGGTCGCTGGCGTATCGCGAAGCGCAAACGCTGGCCTACTCGGATGCATTCCTGGCGGTCATGGCGTGTTTCGTCATGGCGACCGCGCTGGTGCCGCTCATGCGCAAGGTACAAGCGCCGAAAGCGCCTTCGGCCGACGCGCACTGACCGCGGCCGACGTCGCGCCGGCGGTGCAGACGTCCCCGGGGAAGGGAGAGGGGCGCGGACACGATAGGCAGGAACACCGGATGGTGCCCTGACACCTACGCACGTCGTAACGCGGTACGCAGTGCTTTCCTCTTCCTCCCTGCCGGTTCCCGCCCAGGATGCCGGTTCCCCTTCGGAGCAGGCACACCATGCCCATCGATGGCTGCAGCGACGCGCTGTCCGCTATGCTTTCCGCCAACGCGCGCGAGGCAACCGACGCCCATGCCGCCACGCTGCCGGCCCGGGCCCAAGCCGGTCCGGCCCGCCGCGCGTCGGATACGGGCCATCGGCCGGCCGCCACTGGCGGACTGAGCTATGCGATACGCTATATCGTGGCCGGCACCCAGCGGCGGGCCGCCATGCGGCAGGAGAAGGCCGAGACCCGCCTGGCCGACTCCACGCATCGCTTCATCGATCAATGGAGCCGGCGCCAGCTCGACGGGCTGTCCCCGCGCGATGGCGCAAGACTGCTCCAGGCCGTCTGCCAGGATGCAATGTCCGGCGGCATCGAACTGGAACAACCGGCGATCGTCGCCGTCCTGCAGCGCTGCCTGGATGCCATCAAGGACCCGGAACCGCTTTCGCAGCTGTACAACGACATGGCGGGAAGCGCGACGTGGACGCGCGCGCTCGCCGATCTTCAAACGGACAAACTGCGCCACACGGCCAACCGCTTCCTGGACACGCTGGAACAGGTCCTGGCGCGCACCCTCGCGGCGCGCATCGGTACGCCGTTGTTCGGACGGCTGTTCAAAACCAACGACTGCACGCCGGAAGCGGCGCACCAGGTGCGCGATACGCTGGAACAACTGCACGGCATCGGGCTATGGCTATCTTCGCCCACGCGTTCGGCCGCGCAGGTGCTGGGCGGCATGCTGGATATCCTGACCGACAAGGAACTGGGCAGGCTGGCGGCCCAGGCCTGGCCGGAGCTTTCCGTTCACGACGAGTTCTACGGCGCGTATCCGGACGAGGTGGACGCGGCCCTTGCGTTCAACGCCGTCTGCAGCGGCGACGCGTTGATGACGTGGCGCGCAGCCCTGCGCCTGCAGCTGGACAACCGTAAACGCGTGGCCGCCGTGCAAGCCGCGCGCACGATCGAGTGGCGCGCCGGCGGCCAACGGGTGGGCGAGGCCATGCAGGCGCTATACCATCGGCTGGACAGCGCGGCGTCCGAGTTGACCGGCTTTTTGCCCAACTCCAGCCTGTTGCGCGCCCGCATACGGACCGAAGCGCTGGCGCTGGTCATGAATCGCTTGCCGGACAGCTGGCGATCCGCGGGGTTGCGCGTGCTGCAGCCCCGCCAGTTGTCCTCTTTCAGGGCATCGCTGGATGCACGGCCCGATATGCCCGCGCTGAAGGAGGCGTCGATCACTGCGGCGGTGGCGGCGGTACAGGCCGATATGCTGGGTAGGGACCGGCGGGCAGTGGAAGAGGCGCTGGCCCGCCTGCACGAATCGATCGCCATGCAGGACAGGCCAGTGGCCTTGACCCATCTGGCGGCGCTTGGCCACGCGCTATGGGAACTGCGCAGGACGCTGGCGGCGTTCAATACCGCCATGCCGGATGAATTGGAAACATCCGTTCGACACGCCGTACGTTCCGTGCGCACCCTGTTGCACGGCGACGGCCACGATCCCCACGCGCATATCCTGCGCGGCATGTCCGATGCCGAACTGGGCAGGTTGCGTGACGCCAGCCGGACGCTATCCACCTTCGAAACCCTGGTGGACAAAGCGGCGTTGACATCGGCGATCGACGCGCGGCGCGCCATGCCGCCCAGGGCACGCGATTCCATGCGTCTATGGATCCGGACGCTGATGCGCGCCGACGCCGACATCCAGCAGGTCTGCTCGCAGCTGCGCGACGTGGCGGACATCCTGTTCCGGCATAGCCGGCGCCTCGCCGCCATGGGCGAGGACGTGTCCGCGGATACCAACTCCGCGCTCGCCCAGGATATGGTTTGGCCCGCGATCGAGAGCCTTGCAGGCCCCAAGTACGCGGGGACGGACGATCGCATGGACGCGGCGCTGGCGCGGGTCGGGCTGACGGTCCCATCCCTGCGCGAACCCATCGAGGCGCTGGCCGACTGGTCCACCGGGCAGCCCAAAGAACAATGCCAACGCCTGGACGCCTGCACGTCCACCCTGACGCTGGCGTGGTACGTGGAACGTAATCTGCGAGCCGCCGTCTCCACGGTTTACGCCCGCGCGCAGGCGGATGGCAGGCGCGATATCCACCGCCCGGACAGCCCGGCCATTCCGGAAGAAACCCATGCCGACGCATTGCGCGCCGCCATCGCCAGCCAGTTCGGCGTGGACTGGGATGCCGCGAACCAGGAGGCGAAACCCTGCATCGGATACGCCTTGCATTGCGCGTTCGACCGGTATCTGACCGCGCCGCCCGCCGGGGAGGTCCTGCTCTCGCGCCCCGTGGAACTGCATGCGCCGGACGGCGAGCCTTCCTGGTTCGTCGTCTGCGAAAGATTCGCGCGCGGCATGCTGGACCAACCGGGCATGGCGCTGGGCGTGGAGGGCATCGGGCCGCATGGACATGCGATATACAGCGCCGGTTTCCCGGCGACCCTGGACAAGGACGCCCGGCTTGCCGCCATGGGCAGGGCCATGCATGCGCTGCGTGAATTGGCGGGTGCGGCGATGCCCGCCCTGACGCGATGGATGCATCGCGGGATACCGGAAGGTTTCGTCGCCGCGCTCGCGTCGTCGACGGACACTTACGTGCTGCGCCTGCCGGACGGCTTGCAGGCACAAGGCCCGACGTCGGCGCCGAGCGCCACTGAATTCGTGGTGCGGCGGGAAGCAGACGGGCAATACAGCATCGCCACATCGCTGACATGGAGCGAGGTCAGAAGCCTGCCCTTGATCGCGGCGGATCCGGCGACGCCATCCGGCACGATCGCGCTGGATCCGTCGCGCAGCCGCATCACGGCGGCGTTCGACATGGGCGCGGATGCCCAGGGCGTTGTTTTCGGATTGCGAAGGGCGGTCGACATCCGCTATACGCTGACGCCTCTACAATAGCGATCCATCGTATCGTTTCCCGCCCACGCGCGCTTGCCCCCTGCCCCACGATGAAACTCTCCGACATTCCCTTTGGCACGACCGACTGGTCGACCGTAGAAACCACCGAACATGCCGGAACGACGGGCAAGGCGCTGTGGCGCACGCGCCAGTTCGGCGACATACGCGTGCGCATGGTGGAATACACGCCGGGGTATCTGGCGGACCATTGGTGCAGCAAGGGGCATATCCTGCTGTGCCTGTCGGGCTCGCTGGATACCGAACTGGAAGACGGGCGGCGATTCACCTTGCAGCCGGGGATGAGCTATCAGGTCGCGGACGGCGCCGAGGCGCACCGGTCTTCCACGTCCACCGGGGCGATGTTGTTCATCGTCGATTAAGGGTGTCGGCCGTCCACGTGCGGCCGGACGATAAGGATCGGCCCCGTCGACATGAATATCGTGCCGGCCCGCCGCTGTTTCATACGGCGCCAAAGAATTACTCCGGTCCATCCGTTGTGCACCCCTAGACTGTTCCGCGTTGCACGGCCAACCTGGAGACATCATGCGCATCGCTTACGGACTTGGTTCCATCGCTTGTTGTATTGCTCTGGCGGGAGTATTTCTGGCTTCCGACGGCTGGGCGGAAGACAAGCCTTCGTCGGCCCGAGAAAAAATACAAAACGCCGTAAAGTGCGACCTCGCTGTCACCTCGGTGACGTGCAAGGCCACCGACAACTCGTTCACCTTCCAGGCCGACATGGAACGGTCGGTATCCGCCGGCTCGAATGGCAACGGCACGATGACCTTTGAAAGCTCCGTCAACAACTATAAGAACGTTAACTGTTCGATAGATGTCGACCCCGACATCGGTGCCGTGGACGGCGATATCTGGTGCAACAGCCACCATGCCACGCTCGTTCAGCCCACATCCAGCCAGCTGTTTGCGAACCGGGTCCACGGCAACGGCGGTTTCCGGTAGGCCGCGGCCGCCCCCCGTAACCGATCCGCCATATACGTCGTGGGCCCGCCCGGCAAGCTTACGCCGGGAAATCGGCCGCCAGGCCGACATCCCGCCACGCCTCGATCTGATCGAGGCGTTCCTTCAGCTTATCGGTCACGGCCTTCACCCCGAAGGCGCCCAGGACCAGATGCCGCGGCGCCGTGTCGACTTCGGTGATATGAATCATCGCCTGCGCGGCGCGGTCCGGGTCGCCGATCTGCTTGCCGCTGTTTTCGCGCGTGGCCTGCATGCGTTTGGCCGAGCTTTCGGCATAGTCGGCGATCTGCGTAGGCGTCTGCCGCAGGGAACGCCCCGCCCAATCGGTACGGAAAGGGCCGGGCTCGACGCAGGTTACCCGGATGCCGAGCGAACCCGCTTCCGCCGCGAGCGAATCGGAAAACCCTTCGACGGCATGCTTGGAGGCCGCGTAATACGCGGAGCCCTGGAAGCCCACCAGGCCGGCCACCGATGTGATGTTGATGATGTGCCCCCGCCGCCGTTCCCGCATGCCGGGAAGCACCGCGCGGGTCATGGCGAACAAGCCGAACACGTTGGCGTCGAACTGCGCGCGGATCTCGGCTTCGACGCCCTCTTCCACCGTGGACTGGTAGCCATAGCCGGCGTTGTTGACCAGCACGTCGATGCGGCCGAAACGTTCCTGCGCCGCGCGCACCGCCGCGCTGATGGCGGCCGTGTCCGTCACGTCCAGGGATAATGCCAGTACGCGGTCCGGCGCCTGTTCCGCCAGGTCGGCGATGCGGGCCTGGTCGCGCGCGGTGGCCACGACCGGCCAGCCGCGGGCGATCACCGCCAGCGCCAGCGCGCGGCCGAAGCCGGTGGAGCAACCGGTGATGAACCAGACGGGAGGGGACTGCGGGGCGGTCGGCATGGCGGGATCTCCTGACGGGGCCGCGCGGGGCGGCGAACCCATCAAGGCTAGCGCACGCCCCTCCCCCACCGCAACCGCGCGTACGCGCATGCCGGGCCATCGCGGCCGCATCGGATCACATGTTGGACGCTCGTGGCCGAAGCCCCCCGCCCACGCAAGGAACTTGTCAGCAAACCGTCACGAAGACCGCACCGAGTCCACCACCACACCATAGACGTCCCGTGCCGCCCCTTCGCTGATCTTGCCATCCAGCAGATCGCGCCGCAGGCGCTCCGGCGCGCGGTGCGCGGGCCTGCCATAGCCACCGCCCCCAGGCGTTTCGATGCGCACGCTTTCGTCCGCGTCCAGCACGATGTTCGCGGTTTTGGAGAAGAGCTCTTCCTGGTTCGGCGTGCCGGGGTTGCGGACCAGGCGCGCGCGGCGTCCGTCCAGGCCGCCGTCGACGCCGGTGGCGACACCCACCGTATGGCTGTCCGAACGGGCGGAGAAGACGATGCCCGGCACCAGCGCGCGGATCTGTTTGGCGATGGCCAGGCCGCCGCGCGTGCGGCCCGCGCCGCCGGAATCCGCGATCATCGCGTACTCGTCCATCAGCAGCGGATATTCGTTTTCCAGCGCTTCCACGGGCAGGTTCGACGTATTGGTCATGTGCACGTGGATCGCATCCATGCCATCGCTGTCGTATCGCGCGCCTGCGCCGCCGCCCAGCGTTTCCAGGTACACGAACTGGCCCGGGCGCGTGGCCCATTTGCCGGAAAACACGATGGCCGGGCAGCAGTCGTTGCCCGAGGCCATGATTTTTTCAGGCGGCAGCAGGCCGCGAAACGCGCCGAAGATGGCGCCCGCCACTTTCTGCGCGGTGATCGAGCGCGCGCCGACGGCCGCGGGGTGTTCCGGATTGGTGATGGTGCCCAGCGGGGCGTAAATGTCGATGGGTTCGAACAGGCCCGCGTTGGGTGCGATGTCCGGGTCGAGCAGCGCCTTGACCGCGTAGTAGACGGAGGCGCGCAGCGCGTTCACCGGCAGATTCATCGCGCCGCGTGCCTGCCGCCCCGAACCGGTGAAGTCGAAATGCAGCCGCTCGGGGTGCACGGTCAGGGTGACCTGGAGGCGCACCGGGTCGCCGCCCAGGCCGTCGTCGTCCAGGTCGGAATGGAAGGTGTAGCTGCCCTGTTTCAGGTCGGCGATGCGATTGAGCAGCCGCCGGCGGGTATAGCGGATGACGTCGTCCACCGATCGCAGCACGGCATCCAGGCCCATCTGGCGGATCAGGCCCTGCATGGCCGCCGCGCCGCGCCGGTTGGTCGCCATCTGCACGCGCAGGTCCAGCAGGCGCTCTTCGGGATCGCGCGTGTTGGCGCAGATCAGGTTGAGCAGGTCGTCGTCCACCTTGCCGGCGCGCGCCAGGCGCGTGACCGGAATGCGGATGCCTTCGGCGAAGATGGAGTTCAAACCGCCGGCGATGGAGCCCGGCACCGGCCCGCCGACGTCGGCGTGATGCGCGATGTTGGCGGCGAAAAACCGCAGGCGGCCTTCCCAGAATACCGGCGTGACGATGTTGATGTCGGGCAGGTGGCTGCCGTTGGCCAGGTAGGGATCGTTGCAGATGAAAATGTCGCCGTCTTCGATCGTTTCCACCGCGTGGCGCTCGAGGATGGCCTGCATGGCGCCATTGAGCGAGCCCAGGTGCAAGGGGATCTGCGTGCCCTGCGCGACCAGGCGCCCGGCGGCGTCGAACAGCGCCACCGAACAATCCTTGCGTTCCTTGATGTTGGTGGAGAACGACGCGCGCACCAGCGTGTTGTTCATGTCTTCCGTAATCGACAGCAGCCGGTTGCAGAAGACCTCCATGCCGATGGGATCGGCCAAAGTGTCGTCGGTGCGGGAAGCTTCAGCCATTTGCGTTGCCTTGCAGGGTAATGATCAGGTTGCCGTAGTCGTCCACCACGGCATGGTGGCCGACGCCGACCACGGTGGAAGAACTCATTTCCTCGACCAGGGCCGGGCCATGGAAGGGAACGCCGGTGGGCAGGCGGCCGCGGTCGTAGACGGGCGTTTCCAGCCAGCCGTGCGCCGCGCCGAAATACGTATTGCGCGTGCCGACCCGGGCTTCGTCCACCGTGCCGCGCACGGTGCGCGGCGACAGGGGCGCCTTGATGACCTGGCCGGTGGCCTGCACGCGGCAGTTGATGATCTGGATGGCGCGGTCGTCGACGTCGTAGCCGTACTCGCGCAGATGCGCCTGGTTGAAACGCGACAGGAACTCCTGGAAACCGCTGGCGGCGGTGTCGTCCAGCGGTACCTGTACCTCGAAATTCTGCCCCTCGTAGCGCGCGTCGATGGCGCAATGGGCCGCGCGCAGGCCGGGCGCCACGCCTTCGGCGGCCAGCCAATCGTCCGCCTGCTGGCGCAGCGCGTCGAAGATGCCCGCCACGCGGGTCCAGTTATCCGCCGTGGCCAGCGCGATCTCGCTGCGCACGAAATCGAAAGAGATATCGCTGAGCAGGATGCCGCGCGCGCACATGGTGCCCGGCTCCTGCGGCACGATGACGCGCGGGATGCCGCATTCGGTCGCGACCTCCACGGCATGCAGGGGACCCGCGCCGCCGAAGGCGAACAACGCGAAGCGCGAGAGATCATGGCCGCGTTCGGTGGAGACGGCCCGGATGGCGCGGCTCATATTGGCGGTGGCGATACGCAGGATGCCTTCGGCGGCGTCCTCGATCCCCAGGCCCAGCGGACGCGCGACCTTGTCCTGGATGACCTGGCGCGCCGCTTCGGCGTGCACCGGCATGCGTCCGTTCAGCAGCGCGACGGGGTTCAGCCGCTGCAGCACGATTTCGGCATCGGTGATCGTGGGTTCCTCGCCGCCGCGGCCGTAGCCGACGGGACCGGGAACGGCGCCAGCGCTGTGCGGGCCCACTTTCAAGGCGCCGGCGTCGTCCATCCATGCGATGCTGCCGCCGCCCGCGCCGATGACGTGGATGTCCACCATGGGCGTCTTCACCGGATAGCCGGCGACGTGGCGGTGCGAGGTGAACAGCGGCTTGCCGTCGACGATCAGCGACACATCGGTGCTGGTGCCGCCGACGTCGAAGGTGATCAGGTTGGGGCTGCCGATCACGCGGCCCACGGCGGCGGCACCCACCACGCCGGCCGCGGGGCCGGACAGGCAGGTGCGTACCGGGAACTGGCGCACGCTCGCGATGGACATCAGACCGCCGTTCGAATGCACGGTGTGCGGCTCGTGCGCGATGCCCAGTTCGCGCACGCGCAGCAAAAAACGTTCGAGATAGCCGGCCATGCGCGGCCCGACCGCGGCATTCAGCACGGTCGTGGACAGGCGTTCGTATTCGCGGAACTCCGGCAGCACCTCGCTGGACAGGCTGATGTACGCATCCGGGATTTCCTCGGCGACGATGTCGCGGGCACGTCGTTCATGCACCGGATTGCGGTAGGAATGCAGGAAGCAGATGGTGATGGCGCCGATGCGATGTTCCCTGAAGTACCGCGCGGCCTGGCGCACGGCGTCCTCGTCCAGCGGCTCGCGAACCTCCCCCGTGGCCTGCACGCGCTCGGCCACTTCGATGCGGAACTGGCGCGGCACCGCGACGGGCGGCTTGCCGACGCCGTAGTCGTACAGGTGCGGACGGGTCTGGCGGCCGATCTCCAGCACATCGCGAAAACCCTTCGTGGTGATAAGGCCGACCGGCGCGCCCTTGCGCTCGATGATCAGGTTGGTCGCCACCGTCGTGCCGTGGCCCACGTGCGAAACCTGCGCGGGTTCGACACCATGCATCTCGAGCAGCCCCGCGATACCGGTCGCGATGGCGCGCGAGGGGTCGTCCGGCGTGGAAGGCACTTTGTGGAAATGCACCACGCCGGCGCTTTCGTCGATCATGGTGAAGTCGGTAAACGTCCCGCCGACGTCTATGCCGATCCGGTACATATCGTTGTCTTCCTGAAAGAGTGAATCTGGGCGCGGCGCGCAACGCGCCGCGCATGCGGGCGCAGGCCTAGTCGAGCTTGATCCCGGCCTGCTTGACGACCTTGCACCATTTGGCGTTGTCGTCCTTGATCATGGCGGCGAAGGCATCGCCGGTCACGGAAGACACCTGCGATCCGGTGCTTTCCAGGTATTGCTTCATATCGGGGCCGTTCTGCACGGCGACGATGGCCTTGCTCAGGCGCGCGGTGATGTCGGCGGGCAGATGGGCCGGCGCGAACATGCCGAACCACACGATGGCCTCGAAACCGGGGTAGCCGGATTCGGCGACGGTAGGCACGTCGGGCAGCATGGGACTGCGCTGCGCGGACGTGACCGCCAGCGCGTGCAACTTACCTTCCTTGATGTAGGGATAAGAGGTCATGATGACGTCCATCATCATGTCGACCTGTCCGCCCAGCAGATCGATCAGCGCCGGGCCCGATCCGCGATAGGGAACGTGGGTCATCGAGATGCCGGCCGCATTGGTGAAGAAGGCCGAAGCCAGGTGGTTCGAGGTCCCCGGCCCGTTGGAGGCATAGGTGTAGCGGTCGGGGTCCTTGCGGACCAGCGCGACGAAGGACTGCAGATCCGACACCTGCACCTTGTTGTTATTGACGACGATGACGTTGGGTATCGTCGCCACGACCGCCAGCGGCGTGAAGTCCTTGGCCGCGTTGTAGGGCAGGTTCGAATAGATGCAGGGGGCGCTGCCGTGGGTGCTGACCGAGCCCATCAGGATGGTGTAGCCGTCGGCGGGCTGGCGCGCGACGTAGTCGGTGCCGACGGTGCCGCCGGCACCGGGGCGGTTTTCGACGATCACGTTGGCGCCCAGGTTCTTGCCCAGCCCTTCGGCCAGCTTGCGGGCGATCAGGTCGGTGGAGCCGCCCGCCGCGAACGGCACGACCAGGCGGACGATCTTGTCGTGCGGCCAGGCCGCCATGGCGGTCGCCCCGGATAGCGCCATGATCGTGCCCGCCAGGAGCGCCCGGCACCTGCTTGGCGTAAGTAGTTTCATGTATCGATTCCCCTTGTCCGTGGTTGCCCGGGCGCGGATCGTGGTCCGCCGGAATCCGGGCGCTGTGTCCTGCAGGGGAAATCCTAGGACGGGCCGGGCGCGGACGGCAGTCATTTCCATTTATAGTGGTATCAATCGCATTGATGCCGCAGTGCGGTGGCCCCGGGGCCCGGCCCCTTCGATCCGACCACGCGCCCATGAAATCCCCGGACCTGAACCTGCTGATCCATTTCGACGCGCTGATGACATGGCGGACGATCTCGCGGGCGGCGGAACACGTCGGCGTCAGCCAGCCGGCCATGAGCGCGGCGCTGAGCCGCCTGCGCAAGCTGTTCAACGATCCCCTGCTGGAGCGCGACGGCAACCAGTGGCAGCCGACGCCGCACGCGCTGGCGCTGCACCAGGAGTTCCAGCCGCTGCTGGCGCGCTGGCAGCGTGCGACCGGCCCGCGCGAGGCATTCGACCCCCGTGTCACGGCGCGCACGTTTTCGCTGTACGCGACCGACTATATGCAGTTCACGCTGATGCCGCGCGTGCTGCCCGGGCTGGCGCGGGAGGCGCCGCACCTGCAGCTGCGCGTGATGCCGGCCCGCCTGCAGCACGGCCTGAGCATGCTGGAGACGAACCACGTCGAGTTGCTGGCGGGCTATTTTCCCGATCCGTCGCAGAACCTGCGCGCCCGCTTCCTGTACGACGAACCCGCGGTCTGCATCGTGCGCGAACAGCATCCCTGCCTGCGCCGGCGCTGGAACCTCGATGCCTACCTGCGCTATCCGCACGTCGACCTGGCCGCGCATACCGGCCACTTCAGCAGCGCCATCGATCGCATGCTGCGCGGGATGGGCCGCGAACGCACCGTGGCCGCGACATTGTCCAGCTATCTCGTGGGCCCCTACGTGGTGGCGGCGTCGGACCTGATATGCACCGTGCCCATGAGCGTGGCCAAGGCGGCGCCGCGCGGGGTGGGCCTGGCCGTGCTGGACGTTCCCTTGAAACTGCCGAAGCTGTCGGTGTCGCTGTATTGGCACGAACGCCACCAGGAGGATCCGGGGCACGGGTGGCTGCGGCAATACATCGCAGAACATGCCGCGCCGCTGCTCTACCATGCGCCAGATTTTTCCCCGCTTTGAGGATAGACTACGCCCCTATATCCTTGTGGTATCCCGGCGTCGCCGCGGTCCCAGGCAATGCCGGATGCGGCCGTGCGCCCCACGCCACGAAGGCCCCAGAGAGCGCCATGAACGATCCCAATTCACCGAATCCATCGGGCTCGCCCCTGCGGGCCCTCAGCCTTCAGCGCCGCACAGAACTGATGCTGCGCGCCATCCGCGACTATGCGATCTACCTGCTCGATACGGATGGATACATCGTCAGCTGGAACACCGGCGCCCAACGCTTCAAGGGCTATACCGCGGACGAGATCATCGGCCAGCATTTTTCGCGCTTCTATACCGAAGAAGACCGGCACAACGGCCTACCGCAGCGCGCCTTGCGCATCGCCGCGGAAAACGGCATCTACGAGGCCGAGGGCTGGCGGGTGCGCAAGGACGGCACACGTTTCTGGACCAGCGTGGTGATCGACCCCGTGCTCGACGACCATGGGGTGTTGATCGGCTACGCCAAGGTCACGCGCGATATCAGCGACAAGAAGTGCGCCCACGAAGAACTGTTCGCCGCCGAGCAGCGCTTCCGGCTGCTGGTGCAGGGCGTGCGCGACTACGCCATCTACATGCTGGACCAGGACGGCCGGATCACCAATTGGAACGCGGGCGCGCAGGCGATCAAGGGCTATATGGCGCACGAGGTCATTGGCAAGCACTTTTCGCACTTCTATACGCCAGAGGACCGCGAACGCGGCGAGCCGCAACGCGCGGTGGCAACCGCCCTGCGCGACGGCCGTTTCCTGGGCGAAGGCTGGCGCATACGCAAGGACGGCACGCGCTTCTGGGCCAGCGTGGTGCTCGATCCCATCCGCGACGAACAGGGCACCTTCATGGGTTTCGCGAAAATCACCCGCGATATGACCGAACGGCGGGAAGCCCAGCTGGCCCTGGACCGCAGCCGCGACGCCCTGAACCAGGCGCAGAAGATGGAGGCGATCGGCCGCATCACGGGCGGCGTGGCGCACGATTTCAATAACCTGCTGACCATCATCCGCTCTTCCGCGGAACTGCTGCGGCGCCCCGCGCTGGCCGAAGAAAAGCGCACGCGCTATATCAACGCCATCATCGATACCGCGGGCAAGGCGGCGCAGCTGACCCGGCAACTCCTGGCGTTCGCGCGCAAGCAGCCCCTGATGCCGGAAGTCTTCGACGTCCCGATACGGCTGCGCGGGATGGAGCAGATCATCCATACCTCGATCGGGTCGCCGATCAGGCTGAAACTGGATCTGCCGGAAGGCATGCGGCCGATCGAAGCGGATCCGAACCAGTTCGAGACCGCCATCCTGAACATCGTCATCAACGCCCGCGACGCGATGCCGCGCGGCGGGCGGCTGACCATCGCGGCGCGCCAGGTCGACCACATCCCGCCCGTGCGCGGCCATTCCGGCGCCAGCGGCGACTTCGTCGCGGTGTCGGTGACCGACACGGGCACGGGCATCGAGCCCGCCGCCTTGCGGCGGATATTCGAACCGTTCTTCACCACCAAGGCCGTGAACAAGGGCACCGGGCTGGGACTGAGCCAGGCCTACGGCTTCGCCAAGCAATCGGGCGGCGAAATCGCCGTGGCGACCGAACCCGGCAAGGGTTCCACCTTCACGCTTTACCTGCCTTGCGCGCGGGCCGGCGCGGTGGCCGACAGCGGCGCCGATGGCGACCCCATCGCCCTGTCCTCCACCGGCAAGCCCATATCGGTCCTGCTGGTCGAAGACAACGAAACCGTGGGGCGCTTCACCCTCGGGCTGCTGCACGAACTGGGGTTGACGGCGCACTGGGCCACCGACGGGGAATCGGCGCTGTCGCTGCTCAATGCCCGCAACGGCCGTTTCGACGTGGTGTTCTCGGACGTCGTCATGCCCGGGATGAACGGCATCGAACTCGCGTCCCGGGCACGCCGGCGCTGGCCCGACCTGCGCATCGTACTGACCAGCGGCTACAGCCACGTGCTTGCCGAGCAGGGCACCCACGGCTTCGAGTTCCTGGAAAAGCCGTATTCGGCCGAGGCGCTGGTCAAGACGCTGGGCCTGGAAAACCGCGTGCCGGCGCCCCCCGAAAGGCCGTTCCCCGCGGCCTGAGGCGCGCATCCAGGGTCCTGTCGACGCGCAGGGACCGAGCGCACGGGCCGCCGCGCAAGGGCGAAGGTCCCCGCCGCCGCCCGCGGGCGCGCGCCCCGCTTATGCCAGCAGGCCGCTGGCGCGCCGCACCTGGCGCGCGATACCTTGCTCCAGCACGTGGTCTCCACCCGGGCTGAGCAATGTCAGGAAGGCGCGTGCCCGCGTAATGCCGGTGTAAAGCAGTTCGCGCGTCAGGATGGGGCTGATGCGCTCGGGCAGCACCACGGCGGCGTGGTCGAACTCCGACCCCTGCGACTTGTGCACGGTCAGCGCGAACACGGTTTCGACGGCCTGCAGGCGGCTGGGCAGCACCCATTTGACCCGGCCGCTGCCGTCCGTCATGGGGAAGGCCACGCGCAGGACCGCCGCCTGCCCGGGCCCCGCCGGCAAGGCCAGCGTGATGCCGATGTCGCCGTTCATCAGCCCCAGCGCGTAATCGTTGCGCGTCACCAGCACCGGCCGTCCGGCGTACCAGCCGTCCGTGGCGTCGATCAACCCATGCTCGTGCAACAGCCGCGCCACGCGGCGATTCAAGCCATCCACGCCCCAGGGGCCCTGGCGCAGCGTGGTCAGCAACTGGAAAGCACCATGCGATCGCAGGACCTGGCGGGCCCAATCGTCCAGGTCTTCCTGCCCGGCACCCGGCGCGGGGCGGCACGCCTGCATCACGCGCAGATAACGCGCGTAGCCATGCGGGCCGGGCGCCGACGCGGGATCGCCGCGCCCGTCCAGGCCGCCATCGGTCGCGCCGTTGCGGCCCTCGTCCGGGCCGGAAGCGGCCAGGCCATGGCCGGCGGGGTCGCCCATCATCGCCAGTTCGAGTTCGGTGCGGGCCTGGCCATCCAGGACCAGCGCGGCGAAGTCGCGTTCGCATTCGCGGCCGGCCAGCCGCGTCACGCCGGCGTGGGGCTGGCGCCAGAATCGCGCCACCGCCTGCCGGTTGCCGGCGTTGATGGCGGACGCCAGGCGCCCGATGCCGCTATCGGCGGCGAAACGGTGGCTATGGCGCAGCATGACGATGGCCTGGTCCAGGGGCGTGCCGGCGGCATCGTCGAGCAGGTCCTCGCCGATGCGCTCGCCGCTGACCTGCTCCAGCCAGTCGCGCGTGCCGGACGTGTAGCGCCCGGCGTGCGCCTCGCGGCACAGATCGGCCAGCACGGCACCGGCCTCCACCGAGGCCAGCTGGTCCTTGTCGCCCAGCAGGATCAGCCGTCCCCGCGCCGGCAGCGCCTGCAGCAGGGCCGCCATGGTTTCCAGGTCGATCATCGACGCCTCGTCGACGACCAGCACGTCGAGCGCGAGAGGATGCTCGGCGTCGTGCCGGAACTTGCGCGAACCCGGGCGGCTGCCCAGCAGGCGATGCAGCGTCGATACGCTCGTGGGGATCGCCTGCCGCACGGCCGCGCCATCCGGCAGATCGCCGATCGGCAGGCGCGACACCGCGCCGGCGATGGATTCGCTCAGGCGCGCCGCCGCCTTGCCGGTGGGTGCGGCCAGCCGGATGCGCAAGGGCCGCGGGCTGCCGGCCGCCGGGGCATCGTCGGGCGCGACGGCGGCCGCCATCCCGCGCAGCGCCAGCGCCTGCAACACGGCGAGTACCTTGACCACCGTGGTCGTCTTGCCGGTGCCCGGGCCGCCGGTAATGATGGTGAACGCGCTGCGGGCGGCGGTGGCGCAGGCGATCTTCTGCCAATCGGTGCCCGGCGCAAGGCCGCCGGCCGTGTCGCGCGGAAACAAGGCGTCCAGCATGGCGCGCAGGCGCGACGGCGGCAACGCCGCCTGCAGACCGGGGTTGCGCGCCAGCCGCGCCGCGATGCCGGCGTTGATGTCCTGCTCGTATTGCCAGCAGCGCCGCAGGTAAAGGCGGCGTTCGACCAGCACCAGCGGCGTGCCGCCCGGCCCGCGCCCGACCAGCTGCGGCACGTCCAGCGCCGCCAGCCAGCGCGCGAGCGAGACCTGGGCCAGCAGGGTCGCGGGCGAACGCAGCGGCGCATCGGAGGCGGACAGGTCGGCGCCTTCCGGCGGCAGCGCCAGCGTCATTTCGGGGTCTTCCAGCGCCGCGCCCAGATCCAGGCAGGCATGGCCGTGCGCCAGCTGGTGGCTGGCGAGCAGCGCGCCCAGTATGGCCAGCGGCGGCGCATCGGGCACCTCTTCCCATAGGAAGCGGGCAAAGACGACATCGATGGGGCGTATCCACGCATGCGCCGCCCACGCGTCCATCAGGCCGAGCAGGTCGCGGCGCGCGTCGTCCGCCGTGGCCGGGGTATCCGCGATCGTCGACAGGAACATCAGGCAGCCTCCTCGCGCGCGCGCGCCGTGGCGAACAGGCGATCGAGGGCGTGCATCATCGCGGCGGGCGGCCGTTCGGCGAACACGCCGCCATCGGGGGCCCGCATGCCGCGCAGGAACACATACGCCGCGCCGCCGACATGGCGGTCGTAATCGTAATCGGGCAGGCGCGAGCGCAGCAGGCGATGCAGGGCGAACAGATACAACGCGTACTGCAGCTCGTAGCGATGACCGATGATGGCCCCGCGCATTGCCGTTCGCGTGTAGGCGGCATCGTCTTCGCCGAGCCGGTTGGATTTGTAGTCCAGCACGTAATAGCGGCCCTGGTGTTCGAAGACCAGGTCGATGAAGCCCTTCAGCATCCCGTTGATGCGGGTGGCCTCCAGGACCGGCCGCGGCGCGCCGTCCAGCGTATACGCGCGCACGATGCGGTCGAGCTCGGCCACGTCGACATTGTCGGCGCCCAGCCAGAATTCCATTTCGGCGATGTAGTCCGCCAGCCCGGCCAGCGCCACGCCGACGGCCGGGCCGTCGGGCAGGCCGGGCAGCATCATGGGCCGCTCGACCGCATCCAGCAGCCACGCGGTAAGCGGTTCGGTCCAGGCGGACCAATTGCGCACCTGGCAGCGGCGCGCCACGGCATCGCGGACGATTTCCGGTTTGCCGGCGATCGTGGCGAAGCCCTGCGCGGCGGCCCATTCGAGCAGCTCGTGAAAGAAGGTCCCCGCCTGGGCGCCCGACGGAAAGGCGTGCAGCGTGCCCGCGCTTCCGGCCGGCCCGGAGGTCCGCGATGCGGATGGGGCCGGCGGCGCCGGCGCGTCGCCCGCATCGTCCACGGCCTCGGGCGCGGTGTCGGTGCCCGCGGTTTCGAGGAAGACATCCTCGCGGGCGGTTTCGGGCTCGGTTTCCGGCGCGCCGGCGTCGCGCGCGGTACGCAGCAAGGAATAACTGGCGATCCACCAGGGATCGCGCACCCCGCGCCGCATCGTGCGCGCGTGGCCGGCGGGCGCCGTCGCGACATCGGGCAGATAGCGGATCCCGGACGGCGACGGCGCCTGCGCGACGTCGATGTCGGCGTGGCCGCCGCGCCAGGCTTCCAGTGTGCCGGGCAGCGACGAGGGCTCCGGGGCCAGGCCATGCCCGATCAGATAACCCAGGGCGCTGTCTTGCAGGTTGGCCACGGGCGCCACGCCGATCCAGGTGGCATAGCGCGCCCGCGTCAGCGCGACATAGAGCTTGCGCAGGTCCTCGCCCAGGCGCTCGCGGTCCGCGCGCGCATGACCCGCGGCATCGGGCACCAGCGATACCCGGAGCGCGCCGTTTTCATCGTGCCAGGACAGCGGCACCGCATCCGGCCGCACGGGCCGGAAGGCGGCGGCGTAAGGCAGGAATACCAGCGGGTATTCGAGACCCTTGGATTTATGGACGGTGATGACGCGTACCAGGTCGGCGTCGCTTTCCAGGCGGATGGTCAGCGCGTCGTTCTCGTCGCCCTGCCCGGCGGCATGGCGCATTTCGGCCAGATGGCGCAACAGCGCGTGCTCTCCATCCAGTTGCGTGCTGGCCTGTTGCA
This sequence comes from Bordetella sp., assembly GCF_057362025.1. Classification (NCBI taxonomy): domain Bacteria; kingdom Pseudomonadati; phylum Pseudomonadota; class Betaproteobacteria; order Burkholderiales; family Alcaligenaceae; genus Bordetella; species Bordetella sp. The sequence goes on from NZ_JBMQQZ010000059.1 coordinate 23,305, forward strand.
GCAGTTCCGCGATATGCAGGATGTCGGTCATCACGCGTTCGCCGTCGCCGCCATCCGGGCCGGCGCCGGGGGCCAGCTGGCGGCCGGGTACGCCGAAGTCGTCGAGCAGACGACGCAGCATGGGCAGCACGCCCTTGTCGCGCCACAGCCGGGCATAGCCGCGGAATTGCTGGACGCGCGCCTCCCATTCCAGTTCGTCCTGGCCGATGCGGTCCAGGTCCTGCCACGGCACGCCCAGCGTGGGCGTAGCCAGGGCCGCGCGCAGGGCGCGGGCATCGTCGGGTTCCGCGCAGGCGCGCAGCCAGAATTCGATTTCGCCGGCCTGCGCGCTGGCGAAGACGGACTGCCGCTCCGACAGATACACGCTGCGCACGCCGTGTCGCGACAAGGCGCGCCGCACGGCGCGCGCCTGCCGCCCGGTATCGACCAGCACGGCGATGTCGGCCGGCCGCAGCGGCGTCATGTCCGCTGGCGGCGCCGGCAGCGCGCCGCGCGGCGCGAAACCGGCGCGGCCTTGCTGGCCCAGCGTCAACAGCCGCGCGACTTCGCAGGCGCAGACGTCGGCCATGGTCTCCACATAGGCACCCGTACCCATGGCTTTGCCGTCCTCGGGCTGGGGCAGCCACCACATCGTCAGCGCCGGCATGGCGGCATCCGCCACGACCAGGCGATCCGGGCGATCGTTGGCGTGCACGGGGATGAACGGCACGGGATTGCCGTCGCCGCGGCGGAACAGGAAGGCGCCCTCGCCCTCGTGCCGCTGCTCGGCCGCCAGGAAGCAATGGTTCACGGCGTCGACCATCGGCAGGGTGGAACGGAAATTCCTGCCCAGCACGTAGAGGCGTCCGTCCACCGCCGCGCGCGCGCGCAGATAAGTGTAGATGTCCGCGCCGCGAAAGCCGTAGATCGCCTGCTTGGGATCGCCGATCAGGATCAGGGCGCTGCCGGCGTCGTTGTCCGCGACGCGGTACACGGCGTCGAAGATGCGGTATTGGACGGGGTCGGTATCCTGGAATTCGTCGATCAGCGCCACGGGGAACTGCTTGCGCAGCGTATCGGCCAGGCCTTCGCCGCCGGGGCCGGCCAGCGCGGCGTCCAACTGGTCCAGCAAGGCATCGAAGCTCATTTGCGCCCGTTGCGCCTGCTCGCCGGCAAAGCGGCGGCTGACCCAATCCGCGGCGTGGCGCAGCACGTCGTGGCGCGCTTCCGGCAGCGCGCGGGTCCGTTCGCGCAGTTCGGCCAGGGCCGCGAAGGCCGGATGGTCGGGCGGATCGCCCTTCCAGGCTTCGTCCAGGCCGGGGCCCAGGCGCAGCCAGGCCGTTTCGCTCAATTGCGGGATGCGGGCGTCCGCGTCCTCGCACCAGGCGCGCAGGTTCTCCAGCCACCCCAGGTAATAGCGCGCCTGTATCTGGCGGCCGTTGACCCGCTTGGCCGCGACGCCGTCGTCGAACAACTGGCGCAATTCCGGCAGCCACGCCTGCCACGGCTGCTTCAGCTCGCCCAGCACGGCCTGGCGATGCCGGCGCGCCATGTGCAGCAGATCGCACGGGGCGCGTACACCGCTTGCGTCGACGACGACGGCGGCGCCGTCATGCATCTCGTCGCCGGGTTCGCCGCGCGTGCCATCGCCGGTGCCACGGCCGGCCTCGGCGCCGCCGGCATCGTCCAGCCGCCGCGCCAATCCGTCATCGCGCGGCGCCTTCAGTTCTGGGGCGAAGCGCAGCACCGGCATCAATTGCGCCTGCAGCTCGTCCGGCCCGGGCCACCAGGCGCGCACCTCCGCCGCGGATATCGCATCCAGCGGCGCGATATGCGCACGCCAGTAATCGCGCACCACTTCCGCCATCAGCGGCGCGGCGTTCTCCTCCAGGGTTTGCTGGAACAGGCTGTTGCTGTCGAAGGCATGTTCGCGCAGCATGCGGTTGCACCAGCCGTGGATGGTGGAGACGGCTGCCTCGTCCATCCACTCGCCCGCGAGCTGGAGCTTGCGGGCGCAGGCCGTCCAGCTGTCCACGGGATAGTCGGCGCGCAGGTCGTGCAACGGATCCTCGCCGGGCGCGCGCGGCGCCACGCGATCGGGATCGGCCAGGAAGTACGCGGCCGCTTCCGCCAGCCGCGCGCGTATGCGGTCGCGCAGCTCCTGCGTGGCGGCCTCGGTGAAAGTCACGACCAGAATCTGCGGCGGCATCAGCGGGCGTTCGAAACCCGCGTCGCCGCCATGCCCCAGCACCAGCCGCACGTACAAGGTCGCGATGGTGAAGGTCTTGCCGGTCCCGGCGCTGGCTTCGATCAGCCGGCTGCCATGCAGCGGAAAGCGCAGCACATCCAGTGGCGTCGCCGGCACATCCTTGCCCTGTGTCGCCTTGCCCGCGCGGCGGCCGGATTCAGGCATGGTCGGTCTCCTGGCCGGCGGCGGCGGTCTTGCCCTTGTTGCGGTCGGCATATAGCGAGGCGCGCATCAGCCGCAGCCAGCCTTGCGCCAGCGCGAAGAATTCGCCGCTGCGCGCCAGTGACGCGAAGTCGGGGTACACGGCGCGCAGATACGGGCTGCCATCCACCTCGCCGCGCTGTTCCGCCGCCCCTTCGTACACTTTGCGCGCGGCCTGCCCGGCGGGCGCATCCAGCAGGGCCGGAATAGCGTCGCCGTCCGGGCCGTCCCAGGCCTGCGGCACGGTGTCGTCCTCGCCGCCGTCATCGCCAGGTCCGGCGAGCGATGCCGCCTGCGCATCCGTCTCCGGCGGCGTCGGATGGCGTGTCAGCCATTCGAAGGCGGCGGCCGTCGCCAGCGGCAGCGGACGCGACATCCCGGCCTGCCAGCCGCGCAGCCAGGCCCGCAGGCAGCGCATCGCCTCGCGCCGCGCCAAAGGCGGGAAGACCACGTCGCCGGCCTTGCTGACGACCACGGTGGTGACGGGGTCGCCCGCCAGCTGGGCCGCCACGTGCGCCACCCAATGCGGCACGATGCGCGCGGCACGGTATTTTCCCTTGGGGATCAGGCTGCTGCTGTCGACCAGCAGGCGGCAATACTGCCCGTCGTCGTCGCGGCGGAACGCCCCCAGGGTATCCTCCAGCGCCGGCGCGCCCCCGGCGCCGGAGACCGCCACGGGAAATTCCCGCTGTACCGCATGCGGCCAGCGCGCCAGCGCTTTGCCGTAGCGTTCCGCCATATCGTCCAGCGGCGCGATCAGGTCCTGCGCCGTCAGCGCGCCGAAGGCCCCATCGGCAAGCATGCCGGCGCGAGCGATGCGCGCGGCTTCGGCCTCGCGGCTGGCAAGGAAATCGCCGCCGGTTTCGAGCGCGCGCGACTGCGCGCGGATCAAGGCATCCTGCAATTGCCATTGTTCGAGCGCGTCCGGGACGAAGGGCTCGACGTCCTCGGTCGCGGCGTCCTCCAGCATGAAGCTGACCTGCAGCCGCTGCTTGAAGAAGGCATCCACCGGGGCACGGACGAAATCGGCCAGCTCGCGCAATGTCAGCGGCTCGTCTCGCGCCATCGGCGGCAGCGCCCGCATGGGCGGGGCATGATCGTCGCCACCGCGCCATTCGCGCGCATAGGTAAAGAAAGCGGACGACGGATCGGAGAAATACGCGGGGCTGAAAGGCTGCAGGCGATGTTCGGTGGTCAGGGCGGCCAGCAGCGCCTCGTCGGGCTGCGGTATCGCCGGTGGGAAAATACCCGCGTCGCTGTCCGCATCGGCGTCGATCGCGGCATCGGCATTGACATCGGCATCGGTGTCGAAGCCCGCGCGCGCGAGCCGCCAGCCCGCGGCCAGGTGATCGCGCAACTGGCCGACCAATACCGAAGGCGGCCGCGGCGTGTTGTCCCGCACGCTGCGGCCCACCCAGGAAATCAGCAGGCGGTCGCGCGCCGAAAGCAGCGCTTCAAGGAACAGATAGCGGTCGTCCTCGCGCCTGGAGCGGTCGCCCGGACGATAGTCGTAGGCCATCAGGTCGAAGTCCATGGGCATGCGGATGCGCGGGTATTCGCCGTCGTTCATGCCCAGCAGGCAGACGATGCGGAACGGGATGGCTCGCATCGGCATCAGCGTGGCGAAGGTGACCGCGCCGCCGAAAAAGCGCTGCGACAGGCCGCCTTCGTCCAGGCGCGCAAGCCAGTGTTCCGCCACCACGGACAGCGGCAGGTCTTCTTCCAGGCCCGCTTCCGCGCACACGTCCAGCCATTCGCGCAAAGCCGCGTTCAACTGCTGCACGGTATAGGCATCGGTGCTTTCGCCGGGCTGGAAGAAGCGCTCCAGCAGCGCGGCCAGGCGTTCCCCCCATACCGCCGGCGGCGCCGGCGAGGACATTTCCCGCCAGGTACGTTCCAGGCTGTCGACGATGGCGACCAGCGGCCCCAGCAGGGCCGCGTCCAGGCCGCCGATATCGTCATAGGGTTCGATACCCTGCCAGTTCGCGGCGCGCGCGCCCACCGCATAGCCCAGCAGCATGCGGCGCAGGCCGAACAGCCAGCTGTTCTGCGCGGCCGGTGTACCGCTGGCGGGCAGGCCCAGCGCCTGCCGCTGCGCATCGTGCAGCCCCCAGCGGATGTTGGCGCCGCGTATCCATGCGTGCAGCAGCGGCAGCTGGTCCTGGGAGATGCCGTAGCGTTCGCGCACCGCCGGCACTTCCAGGAGATCCATGAATTCGCTGACGGAAAAGCGCGCCCGCGACAGCTGCAGCAGTTGCTCCAGCGCGTGCAGCAAGGGATCGGCGTGGCGCTTGACGCGGTCGGCGATGGTGTAGGGGATGGCGCGCGCATCGTCGCGGTCGTGCAGGCCGAATACGGCCTGGATATGCGGCGCATAGGCTTCGATGTCCGGAACCATCACGATGACATCGCGCGGGCGCAGCGTCGCGTCCTGATCGAAGGCCGCCAGCAGCTGGTCGTGCAGGATTTCGACCTCGCGCTGACGGCTGTGCGCGACATGGAAGCGGATCGACGCATCGCGGCCGGGATCCACGCCGGGCCAGCGCGCGCGCGTCTCCCGCAAGGGCCTGAGGTCGCGGATGTCGTCCTGCAGCTGGCGCAGCAGCGTATCGTCGCCGGCCGATTCGAACAGGTCCAGGCGGCGCGCTTCGCCGCCCAGCGCGGCGGCCAGGCGCTCGCGCGCGTCGGCGCTATCGTGTTCGTCGAGCAGCCCAATGAAATCGCGGCCCTGCTTGCCCCAGGCCGCGAGCAGCGGATGCGCATGCAGGTGCAGTTCGTTATCGTCGATGCGCGCCGGACTGCCGCTGCGCCGCCGTTGCCGCGCCTGCCCCGCGCGCAGCAGGTCCTTGCCTTCGATGATGTCCGCCCAATAATGCTCGCAAGGGTTGTTCACGCACATCAGCACCTGGGTCCAGCGCGACAGCACCGCCAGTACCTCCAGCGATTGGCGCGGCAGCGTCGAAATACCGAAAACGATGATTCGGCGCGGCAGGCCGGGCACCGGCGTGTCGTCCGGCCAGGCGGCGGCGCGGCGCAGGAAAGCGTCGTGCACGGCGGCACGGCCGTCCGAGGAAGGCGCCGCGCCGATGGGCGCGGCCAGCGCCTTGACGTCGTCCAGGACGGCGCGCCACAGCGCCGCCTGCCAGCGCTGCGAAGGCGGCAAGGGCTGATCGGCGCCGCCGTCGCGCGGCAAGGTATCGCGGCCGGAGGCCCACGCCGCCAGCCAGTCGGCGCGATAGACCTGGTACTGGTCGAATACGTCGGCCAGCCTTTCGGCCAGCTGGTAGCGCTTGCGGCAGTCCGCATCGTCGCGCAGGAAGCGCCGCAAGGGCGCGTACACCGGCTGGTCCATGACTTCCGGCAACAGGCGCAACAGGCGCCACATCAAGCGCGGCTTGTCGAAGGGCGACACTTCCGGCACCGCGGCGGCGCCCAGGACCGCCCGGTAGGCGCGCCACAGGAAACGGGACGGCAGCAGGAATTCGAAGGCGGCGGCGATGCCCGCGCCGCCGCCCGCCGCGCCATCCGCGGGATCCGCCGCCAGCGCCAGCTTCAGCCATTGCGCGATGCCGCTGCTTTGCACCAGCACGACCTCGCGCTCCAGCGGGCCCAGCGGATGGGCGCGCGTCCAGCCGACCAGCACATCGCGCAGCGACTCGGACAGGTTGCTGTGGATGACGATCAGGCCGGGCGGGAGGGAGGGCGGGGACGGTCGGGACACCGGGATGCTGGCTCAGTGATTCAACCCGAGACGATAACTCGGATCCGCCGGTGGCGGAGCGGCCCGCGCGGAAACGCGGCACAATGCGCCAACGCTCATACAAGCACGGAAACATGATCCGCCTGGACGACCTTACGCTATTCGTGCGCGCCGCGGCGCTGGGCAGTTTCTCGCATGCCGCCCGCGAAGTCGACCTGCTGCCCGGCCAGGTCAGCGCGGCGATCAAGCGGCTGGAAGCGGAGCTGGGCATCCGCCTGTTCGCCCGCTCCACGCGCAGCCTGCGCCTGACGGCCGAGGGCGAACAGTATCTGCCCTATGCGGTCGGCGCCCTGGACACGTTGCGCGAAGGCGGCGAGCGCCTGCAGCCGTGCGATGCGGCGCTGCAGGGCACGCTGCAGATCGCCGCCCCCTCGGACATCGGCCGCAATCTGATCCTGCCCTGGCTGGCGGGCTTTCGGCGGCAGCATCCCGGGCTGGTCCTGCGGCTGTACCTGTCCGATCAAATCACCGACGTCTTTCGCGATCCCGTGGACGTGGCACTGCGCTACGGCCGCGTCGGCGACGCCAGCTTCGTCGCCTTGCCGCTGGCGCCCGCCAACCGGCGCGTGCTGGTCGCCGCGCCGGACTACCTGGCCCGCCATGGCCGGCCGCACAGCGTGGACGACCTTGCCGCCCACGCCTGCCTGGTCTACATGATGCACGGCCGCCCGTACGACAAATGGCGTTTCGGCGAAGGCGACGGCCGCCGCACCGTGGCGGTGTCCGGGCCGATGCAATGCGACGACGGCGACGCGGTGCACCGCTGGGCCCTGGCCGGCCAGGGCATCGCGTACAAGTCCTGGCTGGATGTCGGTGCCGACGTCCGCGCCGGGCGGCTGGAAGTGATCCTGCCGCATGTCGCCGGCGAGCCCGCGCCCCTCAACCTGATCTGCCCGCATCGCAAGCAGTTTTCGCCGGCCGTGCGCCTGCTGCACGCCGGACTGCGCGAGGTCTGCGAGCCCCTCGCCGAAGACATGCCGGCGATCGCCGGCGATTGACCCGCCGACGCCGGCATGTCCGCCGGCGTCGAGCGAACCTAGGCCAGGCCCAGCATGTCCGCCAGGCTGGCCGACACGGTTTCCGTGACGATGTTGATATGCGCCTCCAGGTCGCGCAGGTGCTGATCCATCGCGCGCACGGCGGCGGCCGTCTCGCCGCGTTCGATCAGGTCGACCACGTGCGCATGCTCGTCATGCTCGCACGTCGCATTGCCAGGGGGCTGGTAGATCGCCACCACCAGCGCGCAGCGCGATACGGTTTCCATCAAATACCGCTGCAGCAGGGGATTGCGCGACAGCTCCGCCAGCTTGGTATGGAACGCGCTGGCCAGCAAAGCCCATTGCGCCTGCCCGCTACGCCGCATGGCCTGGTGCTCCTGGCGCAGATGCCGGCGCAGCATGGCGTAGTCCGTCCGCGTGGCATGCCGCACCACCAAAGGCACGATGGCGGCCTCCAGCGCGCGCCGGGCCTCGAACAGCTTGCCGACTTCCTCCGGCGTAGGCACTGCCACGACGGCGCCGCGGTTGGGCCGCAGTTCGACGACGTGATCGCGCGCCAGCCGCTGCAGCACCCGCTGCACCAGGGAGCGGCCGACGCCGAACAGTTCGCACAGCGCGGCCTCCGGCAGCTTGGTGCCCGGCTTCAGCCGCTGGCCCAGCACGCTTTGCAGGACGGCCTGGTAGACCCGCTCCTCGCCGTCGTTGGGCTGCTCGTCGCCCCTGGCCGCGGCCCTGGCCGATACCAGCCGGGCGGGACGCACCTTGGGCCGGCCGCGGGGCCGCGGCGCGGCGGATTTCCTCGCCGCGGCCGTCATGGCAGCGCGTCGACGTGGCGGCAGATGGCGCCCGGCGTCGTGATCCAGATATCGCCGTCGTCGCGCGCCCGCGCGATGTGCTCCAGCGCCCGGCGCAAATGCAGCAGCCGATACGGCTGGCCGACCAGATAGGGATGCAGCGCGATGCCCATCACCAGCGGCTGGCGCCGCGACTGCCGCCGCATCTCGTCGAAGTTGTCGACGATCATGCCGGCGAAGTCCTTGGCGTCCATCTGGCGCGCGACGATCATCGGGATGTCGTTCAGTTCCTGCGGATAGGGAATCGACCAGAAGCGCTGGCCGCCGCGCGTACGCATGCGCACCGGCTGGTCGTCGTGGGCCCAGTTCAAGGTGTAGCGGTAACCGGTTTCCGCCAGCAGGTCGGTAGTGACGCGCGATTCGGCGATCCAGGGCGACAGCCATCCGTCGGCGCGGCCGCCCAGCGCGGCGATGCGATCGCGGCAATGCTCCAGGAGCGCGCGCTCCTGGTCTTCGGATAGCGTGCTCTGGTGATCCGAATTGGTGTGGCCGTGGCCGATCAATTCGTCGCCGCGCCGCATGCAGGCTTCGATCAGCCCTTCGCAATGGTCGAACACGGAGGTATTGGCGATGATGCCGGCGGGAAAGCCCAGCGCGTCGAACAGCTCCAGGCAGCGCCACGCGCCCACGCGGTTGCCGTACTCGCGCCACGAATAATTCAGCACGTCCGGCTCCGCCAGCGCGGCGCCGAGTTTCGCGCCCAGTCCTTCGCCGAAGGCGAAATGCTCGATGTTGAACCCCAGGTAGACCGCCAGCCGCGCACCGCCGGGCCAATGGTAGTCGGGACGCTGATGGATGGGCGAATAGTCGAACCGGTCGTGCGTGGCCGGTTTGTCGAAGCGGGAAACCATCGTCATCGGAAAGACCTCTAGCTTGGCTCGGAAGGGCGTGGCGCGCGCCGCGACGGCGGCACGCCCATGGCCGCGGCGCCGCATCGTCCCCGATGCGACAAAGCGGTGCGTCATGCACGTATCGCGTCATGCGCCGCACCGTGTTGGCGCATCGATGCGCCCGGCACGCGTTCGCGCGCGCCGCGCGATGCAGCGACATTATCTCCAACCGGCTATTTTTTGCCGACAAAAATTAACGCCGATCGACGACAAAAATTTTGGCGTGTGGCGGATCGCATACGCAACCGATGTTGGCATGGATGTTGCATTTACACCCTGGCGCCACGCACGGCGATACGCCAACCGCATCCGGACCAGCACAGGGGAAACCATGATCCGTCCATCCCGCCGCACCTTCACCGCAGCCACCGCCGCCATCATGTTCGGCCTGGGCTGGCTGCCCGCCGTCCAGGGCGCCGAACCCATCAAGATCGGTCTCGTCGCCGCGCTCTCGGGCCAGTCCGCGCTGTCGGGCGAGGCGATCACGCGCGGCCTGCAGACGGCCATCGACGAGATCAATGCGCAAGGCGGCCTGCTGGGCGGGCGGCAGCTGGTGCTGGTGCGGCGCGACGATGAATCCAATCCCGCCAAGGGCGTGACCGCCGCGCGCGAGCTGATCTACCGCGAGAAGGTCGCCGTGTTCTTCGGCGGCATCGATACGCCGGTGGCGCTGGCGATCGCGCCGCTGGCCAACCAGGCCAAGGTGCCCTTCATGAATCCCTGGGCCGCGGGCACCGCCATCACGCGCAACGGCGCGAATCCCAACTACGTCTTCCGCGTGTCGGCCGTCGATGAACTGGTCGACAAGGGCATGCTCGCCTACGCCCAAAAGACCTTCCACACGTCGAAGTTCGGGCTGCTGATGATCAACAACCCATGGGGCGAATCGAACCAGAAAGGCCTGGTCGCCGCGCTCAAGGAAAAAGGCATGGCCCCCGTGGCCAGCGAGAAGTTCGAAGCCACCGACGTCGACATCGTGCCCCAGCTGACCCGCCTGAAGGCGGCCGGTGCCGATACGATCTTCCTGGTGGCCAACGTCGGCCCCGCCGCGCAGGTGGTGAAGTCCATGGACCGCATGGGCTGGAAGGTGCCGGTCGTCTCGCACTGGGGCGTGGCCGGCGGCCGCTTCACCGAACTGGGCGGCCCCAACGCCAGCAACGTGCATTTCGTCCAGACCTATAGCTTCTACGGCAAACTCTCGCCCGTGGGCGAGCAGGTCGTGAAGGAACTGAAGGCCAAGTACCCCGACATCAAGCAGCCCAGCGATATCACGCCCGCGGTGGGCGTGGCCAATGCCTACGACGGCATGCGCCTGACCGCGCTGGCGATCGCAAAGGCCGGATCGACCGACGGCGATGCCATCCGCAAGGGCTATTACGCCATCGATCAATACCAGGGCCTGATCAAGACTTACTCCCATCCCTTCAGCCCCACCCAGCACGATGCCCTCACGGAAAACGACTATGTCTGGGCGCAATTCATCGACAACCGCATCGTGCCCGTCGGCATGAAGCCCTGACCGGCCCGCACGCGCGCAGGACCGCCGATGCAGCTACTTTCCGCGCTCATTACCGGGATCAGCCTGGGCAGCATGTATGGCGTGGTCGCGCTGGGCTTCACCATGACCTACGCGGTGTCGGGCACGGTCAACTTCGCCCAGGGCAGTTCGGTCATGCTGGGCGCGGTGCTGTGCTTCGCTTTCTCGCAGTCCGCGGGCGCGCCCATGTGGCTGGCCGTGCCGCTGGCCCTTGCCGTCTGCGCGGTCTACGGCATGGCGGTGGAGGCGCTGGCCGTCCGACCCTTCGCCAGCCGGGGCTCCAATGCGTGGCTGATGTCCACGGTCGCGCTGGGCATCGTGCTCGACAACGTGGTCATGCACACCTTCGGCAAGGAACCGCGCAGCCTGCCCTCGCCGCTGGTGGGCGAACAGATTTCGCTGGGCGGCGTCGGCCTGGGCGTGTATGCGCTGCATCTGGTGATCCCCGCCGTCGGCCTCGCCATGGCGGCCGCGCTGCATGTGGTGTCGCGCCGTACGCGATGGGGCAAGGCCCTGCTGGCCGTGGCACAGAACCGCGATGCCGCGCGCTTGATGGGCATCCCGATACGGCGCGCCATCACCGCGTCGTTCGCCCTTTCCACCTGCTTCGCCGGCATCGCCGGCATCCTGATCGCGCCGCTGTTCAACGTCAGCGCGGAGATGGGAACGCTGTTCGGCATCAAGGCGTTCGCCGTCGCCATCCTGGGCGGTATCGGCAGCGCCTGGGGCGTGATGGCGGCCGGCCTGCTGTTCGGCATCGCCGAAGCGCTGATCGTCACCTACATCAGTTCCGGCTACACCCAGATCATCACCTTCGGCCTGGTGATCGTGCTGCTGGCGATGCGGCCGGACGGCCTGCTGGGCCAGGCGGGAGTACGCAAGGTATGAGCATCGCATTCCACCCGGCATTCCATCCCTACCGGGCGCGCCGCGCCGGGAGCCTCGCCCCATGAAGCGCGCGGGTATCCCCATCGCCGTACTGGCCGCGGTACTGTGCATGGTGCTGGCCGCGACGCTGAACAGCTACTACGTGTTCGTGCTGGCCAACGTGGCGCTGGTCGCGATCGTGGGCATCGGCCTGAACGTGCTGCTGGGGCTGACCGGCCAGGTTTCCTTCGGCCACGTCGGTTTCTACGCGCTGGGCGCCTACACCGTCGCCGTCCTGACGACGCAGGCCGGCTGGAGCTTCTGGCCCGCCTGGGGCGTGGGCGCGCTGCTGTCGGCGGCCGCGGGGGCGCTGCTGGCGCTGCCCGCGCTGCGCGTCAAGGGCCCCTACCTGGCGATGATCACCATCGCCTTCAGTTTCATCGTGCAGCACGCCATCGTCGAAATGCCCGCGCTGACCGGCGGCCAGAACGGCATCATGGGCATCCCGCCGCTGGCGCTGGCCGGCTTCGCGCCGGAACAGGCCGTGGCGATGGTGGCCATCGCCACGGTGCTGGCGCTGCTGGGCGCTTATGCCCTGCTGGCGCACGGCATTTGGGGCGCCGCCATGCGTGCCACCATGGATAGCGAGACCGCCACCGAATCCATCGGCCTGAACCCGCTGGTCATCAAGACCGCGGCCTTCGCCGTCTCCGCCGCGCTGGCGGGACTGGCGGGCGGATTATTCGCGCCGCTGTCCGGCTTCGTCACGCCGGACACTTTCAGCTTCATGCAGTCCATCCTGTTCGTACTGGTCGTCGTCATCGGCGGGGCCGGTACGGTGAGCGGTCCGATCGCCGGCGCCATCGTGGTCGGCGTGCTGCCCGAACTGCTGGCGTCGCTGGAGTCGTACCGCCTGCTGTTCTTCGGCGCCTTGCTGCTGGTGGTGCTGTGGCTGGCGCCGGAAGGCATCGCCGGCCTGGCGCATCGCTGGCTGGGCGCGCGCGGCCGGGCTGGCCGGCACCCCGCCCGGGACACCGACACGGCGCTGCCCGCCCTGCCCGCACGCGACCGCCACGCCCTGCGCGTGCGGGCGCTGGGCATGGCCTTCGGCGGCGTGCGCGCCGTCAGCGAACTGGACCTGGACGTGGCGCCGGCGCGCGTCACATCGCTGATCGGCCCCAACGGCGCGGGCAAGACCACGGCGCTGAATATGTTCAGCGGCTTCTACGTCCCCACGAGCGGCCGCATCGCCCTGGCCGAACGCGAACTGCAAGGCCTGCCCGCCTACCGTATCGCGCGTTACGGTATCGCCCGCACCTACCAGACCTCGCAGTTGTTCGGCAGCCTCAGCGTCCTGGACAACGTCACGCTGGCGATGGCGCGGGGCCGCCTGGGCGGCCTGCTCTCGGGCGGCGCCCGCGCGGCGGCGGCCCAGCGCGGGCAAGCGCGCAGCCTCTTGGCCTTTTGCGGCTATCTGGGCGACCCCGACGCGCCGGCCGCGAGCCTGGCCCACGTGGACCGCCGCCTGGTGGAGATCACCCGCGCGCTGGCTACCGATCCCGACGTGCTGCTGCTGGACGAACCGGCCGCCGGCCTGAGCCGCGAGGACAAGGAAGGCCTGGCGACGCTGCTGCGGCGCATTGCCGATGCGGGGCCCGGCGTGGTCGTGGTCGAACACGATATGGCCCTGGTCATGGGCATCTCCGACCACATCGTGGTACTGGATGCCGGCCGCCGCCTCGCCGCCGGCACGCCGGCACTGATCCAGGCCGACCCGGCCGTCCGCCAGGCCTACCTGGGCGAACAGCACGACACCCGGCCGCCCGCGGCAACGGCGGCCGGCCGCACGGCCGGGCACGAGATGCTGGGCATCGGCGAGCTGGTGGCCGGCTACGGCGCCGACCCCGTCCTGCACGGCATCGACCTGCAGGTGCGCGAGGGCGAAATGGTGGCGCTGCTGGGGGCCAACGGCGCGGGCAAGTCCACGCTGATGCGCACGCTCGCCGGCCTGCATCCCGCCACGGATGGCGGCCTGCATTTCGAAGGACGCCCGCTGAACGGACTGGACGCCGAGGCCATCGTCAAGCTGGGCATCGTCCTCGTCCCCGAGGGCCGGCAGGTCTTTCCCGATCTTTCGGTACTGGACAACATCCGCCTGGGTGCCTTCCTGCATCCGCACGGCAGCGAGGCCCGCGTGCAAGCCATGCTGCAGCGCTTCCCGCGGCTGCGCGAGCGACTGCACCAGCGCGCGGGCCTGCTGTCCGGCGGCGAACAGCAGATGCTCGCCCTGGCGCGCGGCCTGATGGCGCAGCCGCGCCTGCTGCTGCTGGACGAACCGTCGCTCGGACTGGCTCCGCGCATCATCGCCGAACTCTTCGAATCGCTGGATGGATTGCGGCGCGAGCGCATGACGCTGCTGCTGGTCGACCAGATGGCCGGGCTGGCGCTGGCACTGGCCGACCGCGCCTACGTCATGGAAGCCGGGCGCATCGTCGCGCAGGGCACGGCAAAGGATATCGCCGGCAACGAGATGCTGGCCCGCGCGTATCTGGGGGCCGCGCCCGCCAGCCCGCATGGCATGGCCACGCAAGGAAAGAAACCATGAACGATCTCCAAGGCCAGCGCATCGCCGTCCTGGGCGGCAGCAGCGGTATCGGACTGGCCACCGCCGCCCTGGCCAGCCGCGGCGCGCATGTTCTGATCGCGGGACGCTCGCGCGACAAGCTGGCGGCGGCGCGCACGGCGCACCCCGCCATCGCGGCCAGCGCCTGCCTGGACATGACCGACGACGCGGCCGTGCGTGATTTCTTCGCCGCCCATGACGCCTGGGACCACGTCGTCGTATCCGGATCGCAGACGCGCACCGGCCCGGTCCGCACCCTGGACCTGGACGACGCCTACGACGCCATGCGCAGCAAGTTCTGGGGCGCCTACCACGTCGCGCGCGCCTGCCTCATCCGTCCGGGCGGATCGCTGACCCTGGTTTCCGGCGTCTTCAGCGTGCGGCCCGACCGCAACGCGGTCCTGCAGGGCGCCATCAATGCCGCCCTGGAAGGACTGGCGCGGGGCCTGGCGCTGGAACTGCGCCCGATCCGCGTCAACGCGATATCGCCCAGCGTCACCGACACCCCGCTTTGGAACAAGCTGGACGAGGCCGACCGGCACCGCAAGTTCCAGTCCTTTGCGGACCACGTGCCCGCCGGCCGCGTGGCCGATCCCACCGCCATCGCCCACGCCATTCTTGCCGTCGCGCTGAATCCCAGCATCAGCGGCTCCACCCTGCTGGTGGACGGCGGCGACGCCATTGCCTGAGCAGTCCTGACCAGCCCCCGGAGACCCGCGCCATGAAGCTCCTGCATGTTCCCGTCATCGATATCTCGCGCTTCGCATCCGGCGGCGACGCGGACAAGCAGGCGATCGCGCGCTCGGTCGACCAGGCCTGCCGCGACATCGGCTTCCTGATCATCTCCGGCCACGGCATCGACCCGGCGCTGATCGAGCGCATGCGCGACGTATCGCGCCGTTTCTTCGACCTGCCCCTGGCGCGCAAGATGGAGGTCGCGCGTCCCGGCATGGACGTCGCGCGCGGCTACATCGGCCTGGAAGACGAATCGGTGGGCCGATCGCGCGACGCGGCTGCCACGGCGGGCGACCTCAACGAAAGCCTGATGATCGGCCCGGTGGACATGCCCGACGCGGGCTACGCGCACGCAGCGGCCGCCGGCCGGCATTTCGCGCCCAACATCTGGCCCGAAGAGCCGGCCGACCTGCGGCCGACGTGGACGGCCTACTACCGCGCCATGGGCGACCTGGCCCGCACGCTGATGCGCATCTTCGCGCTGGCGCTGGGCCTGGACGAGCGCTACTTCGACGACAAGGTCGACCGCCACATCAGCCGCCTGCGGCTGCGCAACTACCCGGCGCAGGACACACCGCCCCTGCCCGGGCAGATCCGCGCCGGCGCGCATTCCGACTACGGCAGCCTGACCATCCTCGCCACCGAGGACCGCCCCGGCGGCCTGCAGGTGTTCAATGCCGACGGCCAATGGGTGGACGTCCCCATCGTGCCCGACTGCTTCATCATCAATATCGGCGACCTGATGGCGCGCTGGACCAACGACCGCTGGGTGTCCACCCTGCACCGCGTGGTCAACCCGCCCCTGGACGCGCGCGCGGAAAGCCGGCGCCAGTCCATCGTGTTTTTCCACAACCCCAACTACGACGCGCGCATCGAATGCCTGCCGACCTGCCGGCAAGCCGGCGCGCCGGACAAATATCCGCCCACCACCTCCGGCGAACACCTGCGCGCCATGTTCGTCGCCACGCAGAACGCCACCATGTAGCCGCGCGGCGCCGAAATTGGCATGGGTATTGCTTTACCCGGTATGGCTTGCACGGGGCGCCCCCGCGCCCACGGCAAGCCGCGCCCGGCGGTGCACGCCGCCCGGCGCGTTCCCCAACTTGGAAGATCTCGCATGCACAACCACTACGCTTTCGCCACGCCCCGCCGCCTCGCCACCCGCCTGCTGGGCATGCTGGCGCTGACGCTCGGACTCGCCGTCTCCCCCATCGGCGCGGCGCGTGCCGCCTATCCCGACCATGCCATCCAGGTCATCATCTCCTTCCCGCCCGCCGGCGCCACGGACGTGCTGGCGCGCGCCATCGGGCAGAAGCTGTCCGCTGAACTCAAGCAATCGGTCATCGTCGAAAATCGCCCCGGCGCCGGCGGCGCCATCGGCCTGCAGGCCGCGGCCAAGGCGCCAGCCGACGGCTATACGGTCTATTTCGCCGCCGTCACCAACGTGGCCGTCGCGGCCGCGCTGTATCCCAACTGGCCGGCGGACCTCCGCAAGGACTTCACCCCGATCGCGGGCGTGGGCATCGTGCCGCACATCCTGGTCGTGCCCACAACCCTGCCGGTGAACAATGTCGGCGAACTGGTTTCCTACCTGAAGGCCAAGCCCGGCCAGTACAACTTCGCCTCGCAAGGCACGGGCACCCTCTCGCACCTGGAAGCGGAATTGTTCGCGCTGAAGACGGATGTCAAGGTGACGCACATCCCGTACAAGGGCAGCAGCCAGGCCTTGCCCGAACTGGCCTCCGGTTCGTCCAGCTTCATGTTCGACAGCATCCCCGGATCCATGCCGCTGATCCAGGCCAAGAAGCTCAAGGTGCTGGCGGTTGCCTCCGGTGCGCGCGTCGGCCTGTTGCCCGACGTCCCCACGATGAAGGAAGCCGGCATCGCCGGCGTGCAGGCGGATAATCTGTTCGGCTTCGTCGCGCCCAAGGGCACGCCGCAGGCAGCCATCGATACGATTTCGCAGGCGCTGCAAAAGGTGCTGGCCATGCCGGAGCTGAAAGCCGCCATGGTGGCGCAAGGGGCGGAATTGATGTACACCCCAGCACAGCCTTTCGCCGAAGCCATCGCGAAAGAACACAAGACTTGGGCCGACGTCGTCAAGCAAGCCCATATCTCCATCGAGTAAACCACCGAGACACCCAGCGCCATGTCCCCGTCCACGCCGGAATTCTGGTCCTTCCCCTACACGTCGCAGCGCATGCCGGTCCTGGCCGACAACGTGGTCAGTACGTCGCAGCCGCTGGCGGCCAGCGCCGGGCTGGGCATGCTGATGCGCGGCGGCAACGCGATGGACGCGGCGCTGGCCACGGCCATCGCGCTGACGGTGGTGGAGCCCTGCATGAACGGCATCGGCGGCGACGCCTTCGCGCTGGTCTGGGACGGCAAGGATCTGCACGGCCTGAACGCCAGCGGCCGCGCGCCGGCCGCCTGGACGCCGGATCGCTTCGCCCACCTGGACAGCATGCCTTTTCGGGGCTGGGACGCGGTGACGGTGCCGGGCACCGTATCGGCATGGCGGGCCGCCAGCGAACGCTTCGGCTCGCTGCCCTTCGAAGATCTGTTCGAGCCCGCCATCCGGCTGGCGCGCGACGGCTACCTGGTGTCGCCGACGGTGCAGCGGCAATGGCAGGCGCAGGTGCCCGGCCTGATCTCGCAACCGGGCTACGCCGAAGCCTTCGCCCCGAACGGCCGCGCCCCGCTGCCGGGCGAGCGCTTCGTCTGCCCCGGGCAGGCGCAGACCCTGGAAAAAATCGCCCGCAGCAAGGGCGACGCCTTCTACCACGGCGAGCTGGCGGCGGCCATCGCGGCCCACGCCCGCGCCACCGGCGGCAGCATCACCGAGGCGGACCTGGCGGCCCACCGCGCCGACTGGGTCGAGCCCATCCGCATGAAGTACCGCGACGTGGAGCTGGCCGAAATCGGGCCCAACGGCCAGGGCATCGGCGCCCTGATGGCGCTGGGCATGCTCGACACGCTGGACCTGGGCGCGCTGCCGGTGGATTCCGCCGCCAGCGTGCACCTGCAACTGGAAGCCATGAAGCTGGCCTTCGCGGACATGTACGCCTACGTCGGCGATCCGGCCGCGATGACGGCAGTCACCGCCGCGCATTTGCTGGACCGCGACTACCTGGCCCGCCGCGCCCGCGCCATCGATCCGCGCCGCGCCGCCTATCCCGGCCCGGGCAATCCGCACGGCGGCGGCACGGTCTACCTGACCGCCGCCGATCGCAACGGCATGATGGTGTCCTTCATCCAATCGAATTTCAAAGGCTTCGGCTCGGGCGTCGTGGTGCCCGGCACCGGCATCGCGCTGCACAACCGTGGCTGGGGCTTCAGCACGCGCGCCGGCCATCCGAACCAGGTCGGCCCGGGCAAGCGGCCCTTCCACACCATCATTCCCGGCTTCGTGATGCGCGGCGGCCAACCGCTGATGACCCTGGGCCTGATGGGCGGCTCGATGCAGGCGCAGGGCCACGCGCAGGTACTCTGCCGCCTGGCCGACTACGGCCAAAACCCCCAGGCCGCCAGTGACGCGCCGCGCTGGCGCGTCAAGGACGACAACCGCGGTGTCGCGATGGAATGGAATACGCCGGCGCAGACCCTGCAAGGCCTGAAGGACCTGGGCCACGACATCAGCCTGTCGCCGCGCTTCGATACCGAATTCGGCTGCGCGCAGATGGCTTTGCGGCTGGACGCCGGCGGCTATCTCGCGGCGTCCGACCATCGCAAGGACGGCTACGCGGTCGGCTGCTGAAGCCGCGCCCGCGCGGCGCGATGCCGCCGCGCGGGCACCCGATGCGGCGGCGCGCCCGTTCCGGGAATCGCCCATGCCCGCACAAAACCCGATTGACGCCCGCAGCACCGGCGGGTAAACCTGGGCCGTCCGGCTTCGCTCGCATCGGCCGGACCGACAAATAGCCACGCCACGCGATCGGCCGGGCCGCCCCCCACGGGGCCATCCGCCCATGACCGCCGGCGCCGGAACTACAAAAAGGCATCCCCGCGCCAACGGGGCGATCATGCCTACCCAGGAGACAGACAATGAAAACCCCGTTCGTGCGGTTTGCCTTGCTGCTGTGCCTTGTCGCCGTTGCCTCGCTGTTCCATACGACCAGCCATGCCCAGAACATCTCCATCGCCACCGGCGGGACGGGCGGGGTGTACTACCCCATAGGCGGCGGCATCGCCGCCGTACTGTCAAAGAAAGTCTCCGGCATGGAAGCGACCGCCGAAGTCACCGGCGGTTCCGTCGACAACCTGAAACTGATCGACGGCGACGCCACCTACATCGGCATGAGCATGGCGGACGCCGCGCTGGATGCCTACCGCGGCCAGGACAAATTCAAGAGCGGCAAGGTGCCCCTGCGCACGCTGATGATCATGTATCCCAACCGTATGCATGTGGTCACCGTGCAGGGCAAGGGCATCGAGACCATGGCCGACCTGAAGGGCAAGCGCGTGTCCACCGGCGCGCCCGGCAGCGCCACCGAGGTCATGGCCTTCAGGGAGCTCGAAGCGGCCGGACTGGACAAGGACAAGGACGTCAAGCGCGAACGCCTTAGCGTCGCCGAATCGGTCAACGCCATCAAGGACAACAAGATCGACGCCTTCTTCTGGGTCGGCGGGCTGCCCACCGCCGCGGTCACCGACCTGGCCAATACACCCGGCACTACGCTGAAGATGATCGACAACGCCGATCTGGTGCCCGCGATGAACAGAAAGTACGGCGAACTGTACGTCACCGACACCATTGCCAAGACCACCTATCGCGGCATGGACAAGGACAATGCACAGGCGACGGTCATGAACATCCTGGTCGCCAACGAAAAAATGCCCGACCAGGTTGCCTACAACATCGTCAAGACCATTTTCGAAAGCCGCGAGGAACTGATCGCCGTCCACAAGGACACGGCCGACTTCAAGCTGGAGAACCAGAAGTCCGCCGCCACGCCTGTGCCTTTCCATCCGGGCGCGGTCAAGTACTACAAGGAACGGGGCTTCAACGTCGACTGAACCGTCGGCGGCGGCTGGCCGCGCGCCGGCCGCCATCCTTCCGTCCACCCCTTCCAGGGAGCCGTCGCATGAGCGATGCCGCACGATCGGAAGCGCCCGCCGCCGTCGATGACGAAGCGCTGCGCAAGGCCGAGGAATATATCGAACAGGAAGAAGGCGCGGCCAACCGGCTGACCGGCCCGCTGGGGGCCTTCCTGGCCATCGTCGCCGTGGCGATGTCGCTGTTTCATCTGTACGCCGCCTATGCCATCGTGCCGACGCAGATTCTGCGGCCCGTGCACGTGGCCTTCGTGCTGTTTCTCTGCTTCCTGGTATTCCCGGTGTCGCCGCGCTTCCGCCATCGCGTCATGGCCTGGGACTGGGCGCTGGCGCTGCTGGCCATCGCCATCGTCGTGTACCTGATCCTGGGCGGCGACGACTTCACCGACCGCAATACGCGGCCGCAGCCCTGGGACATCTTCTTCGGCGTGGCGCTGATCCTGCTGGTCATGGAGGCCATGCGCCGCACAATAGGGTGGATCCTGCCGGTTATCTGCATCTGCTTCCTGCTGTACGCCTTCCTGGGGCCCTACCTGCCCCACCCCTGGACGCATCGTGGCTACAGCATCGCCCGGCTGGTGGGCTTCATGTACATGACGCTGGAAGGCATCTTCGGCGTGGCGGTGGACGTGTCTTCGTCGCTGATTATCCTGTTCACCATCTTCGGCGCGTTTCTGCAGCTGTCGGGGGCCGGACGCTTCTATATCGATTTCTCGTTTTCCGCCATGGGCGGCAAGCCGGCCGGCGCGGGCCGCACGGTAGTGCTGGCCTCGTTCCTGCTGGGCGGGCCGTCCGGGTCCGGCGTGGCGACCACCGTCACGCTGGGAACGGTGGCCTGGCCCATGCTGGCCAAGGTCGGCTACGCGCGCGATGCCGCCGGCGGCCTGCTGGCGGCCGGCGGGCTGGGCGCCATCATCTCGCCGCCCGTCATGGGCGCGGCCGCTTTCATCATCGCCGAGTTCCTGAAGATCTCGTACCTGGACGTGCTGCTGATGGCGGTGATCCCCACTTTGCTGTTCTACCTGGCGCTGTTCATGATGGTGGAGATCGATGTGCGCAAGTACGGCATGGGCCAGACCGTTTTCGCCAAGGTCGACACGGTATGGAACCTGACGCGCCGATACTGGTTTCACTTCCTGTCGCTGGTGTCGATCGTCGTCTTCATGCTGATGGGGTTTTCCCCGGTGCTCTCGGTGTTCTGGGCCATCGTCGTGTCCTTCCTGACCAGTTTCCTGCGCGCGGACACGGCGATGATTTCCTATGACCTATTCCGCCGTCGTGGCCCGGCGGCGCCGCTGCTGCTGCGATCGCCGCTGGTCGAAGCGCTGCGCGCCGGCTCGATCGGCATGCTGGGCGTGGGCGCTACCTGCGCCGGCGCGGGCATCATCGTCGGCGTGGTGACCCTGACGGGGCTGGGGCTGAAGTTCAGCGGCATCGTCATCGACTACGCGGCAGGCTCGCTGCTGCTGACGGCCATCTACACCGCGCTCGTGGTCTGGGTGATCGGCCTGGCCGTGCCCGTCACCGCGTCGTACATCATCTGCGCGGTCATCGCCGCGCCCGCGCTGATCAAGCTCGGCGTACCCGACTACGCCGCCCATATGTTCATCTTCTACTACGCAGTATTGTCGGAAGTCTCGCCGCCCACCGCCCTGTCGCCCTTCGCGGCGGCGGCCATCACCGGCGCCGATCCCTATCGCACCACCATGCAATGCTGGAAGTACACCATCCCGGCTTTCCTGGTGCCGTTCATATTCGTGCTGGCGCCCAGCGGGCAGGGCCTGTTGCTGATGGGATCGGCCAAGGCGCTGGCGTCGGAAAACCTCTGGGACATCGCCGGGGTCGCCTTCACTGCCGCGGCGGGGATCTTCGCGCTGGCCGCGGGATTCCAGGGCTGGCTGCTGGTGAAAGCGTCGGCCCTGCAGCGCGCGATGTTCATCGTGGCGGGCTTCGCGCTGGTCTACCCAGGGCCGGTATCCAACGGCATCGGATTCGCGCTGGTACTGCTCGCGCTGGCGATGCAATGGCGCGGCAATTCACGCAGCAATGCGGCATCCTCCGGTGTCGCCGGCGGATAAACCACCAGCCGCAGGTCGGGCGCGCCTTCCAGGCTGAAGGCCGTATGCGCCAGGCCGATTTCGCCGATGCGCGGATGGCGCAGGCGTTTGTAGCCTTCCGCCATTCCCCATAGATCCTGGCGCGGCCACCATTGCCGGAACTCGGGACTGCGGCACAGCATGTCGCCGACCAGCGCCTCGAAGGACGGATCGCGCTGCGCGCGCCCATAATCGAGCCGGAATTTGTTCAGGACCCGGCGCGCGTCGCCCTCCCAGTCCACCATCAGTTCCCGATAGGCCGGAACGGTGAACACCAGCTTCAGGACATTGCGGTCCTCGGGCGGCAACAGCCCATAGTCGCCGAACAGCGCGGCGGCGGTATCGTTCCAGGCAACCACATCCCAGCGCGGCGTGCGGATGTAGGCGGGATGCGGCAGCGCGGCCAGCACCGCGCGCACCGCGCCGGAGACATCGTCATGGCGCAGCGGCGGATGCGGCGGCGGGCGGTCCTGCGCCAGCGTATACAGGTGATTGCGCTGCACGCCATCCAGCCGGAAGCCGCGGCACAGGCGCTCCAGGAAATCCACCGATACCCGGATGTCCCGTCCCTGTTCGAACCAGGTGTACCAGGTGATGCCCACACCCGCGAGTTGCGCCACCTCTTCGCGGCGCAATCCCGGCGTGCGGCGCCGCGGGCCGGCAGGCAGGCCGACGTCCTCCGGCCGTGTGCGCTCGCGCAGGGCACGCACAAAATCGGCAAGTGGCCGGCGATGATCGACACGTTCCAGATTCACCATGCGGGCATGCCTCCGCAATATCCGTTAGCGCTACTAATAGGATAAAGACTTATCTATACCTATTATTCGCGGCTTCCTATTCTACCCGCCAGGGTCGGCATCCCGCCGGCGGGGAACGAGGGACGGAAAGATGGCGAGTACGCGGATGGAGCAAGGGCCCCGAACGCCTGCAGGCGATCCGGCGCCGGGCGGGCAGGCCCTGACAGGGCGGCAGTGGGTCGCATTGTGCGTGATGTTGACGGGTGTCGTGATGACGGTAATGGATGTGTTTATCGTCAATGTCGCGGTGCCCAGCATCGTCCGCACGCTCGGGGCCAGTTTCGCGCAGGTGCAATGGATTCTGGCCGGCTATGCGCTGGTGTACGCCGTGGGACTGGTCACGGCCGGCCGACTCGGGGATATCCATGGCAGGCGCCGCATGTTCATGATCGGCCTGGCGTGCTTCACGGCGGCTTCCGTGCTGTGCGGACTCGCACCCGACGCGCGGGCCCTTGTGGCGGCGCGCCTGATCCAGGGCCTGGCCGCGGCGTCGCTGTTCCCGCAGGTATTGTCCCTGCTGCGCGTCGCGTATGGCGACCCGCGCCAGCGGGCCACCGCCTTCGCCGCGCTCGGCGTTTCGCTGGGCCTGGCCTGCATTGCCGGGCAGCTGCTGGGCGGCGTCCTGATATCGGCGGACCTGTGGGGGCTGGCGTGGCGGCCGATTTTTCTGCTGAATTTGCCGCTGGGCCTGGCCGCGCTGTGCGCGACCCCGTTCTTTGTCGCCGAATCGCGCTCTCCGGCGGCGCCGCGCGCCGACTTTGCCGGCATGGCGCTGAGCGGCGCCGGCCTCGGCTTGCTGCTGTATCCGCTTGTGCACGGCCGCGAATCGGGCTGGACGACCGCGGACGCATGCATGCTGGCGGCAGCCCTTCCAGTGCTGTGGGGATTCGTCATCCACCAGCGGGCCCGCACCGCGGCCGGTCGTTCGCCCCTGGTGGACATGCGATTGTTCCGCGCCCCCTCGTTCACGCTGGGACTGTGCATCGTGCTGCTGCTCTATTCCACCTTCAACGTGACCTACCTGGCGTTCGCGCTACTGGTGCAGACCGGACTGGGCGATACGCCCGTGCAGGCCGGTTTGGTATTGGCCTGCAATGCGTTCGCCTTCATGGTGGCCTCGGTGGCGGCGCGCCGCCTGGCTTTGCGCTGGCGCTACGCCCTGCTGCGCCATGGCGCGGCGATCGCCGCCATCGCCTGCATGATGGGGGCCGGCATCGCGCACTGGGACGATGCGCTATCGCCGGCGGCGCTGGTGCCGTTCCTGCTCGCCTGGGGCATCGGCCAGGGCTTGCTGATGACGCCATTGCTGGACGCCATCCTGGGCGGCGTGGCGGACAGCCATGCCGGCGCCGCCGCCGGCGTATTAAGCACCATGCAGCAGGTGGGAGGCGCATTGGGTGTCGCGCTGGTGGGCATGATGTTCGACGCGGTGCTCGACCGAAGCAAAGCCACGGGCGCCGATGCCGCCCATGCCTACGCCCATGCCTTCGCGGCGGCGGCGCTATATGCCGCGCTGGCCAACCTGGCCATCGGCGCCATGCTGCGGCGCCTGGCCGCCCTGAACCGGCTGGCGGCCGCGGAAACCGGGCCGACGATCCGCACAGGCGCCCGTCAGGCGTAACGATGTCATGCCTGACGGGCGCCCGCGAGGATCAGGCCGCGACCACCAGGGCCTCCACCCCCCTTACCGTATTGCGCTTGCGCCACTGCAACGCATCCAGGTCGACCAAGCGCAGGCCGGGCAGGCGGGCCAGCAAGGTCCCCAGGCCGATCTGCAACTCCATCGCCGCCAGCCGCGCGCCCAGGCAGTAATGGATCCCGCCCCCGAAGGCGATCAGCCGGTTGCCGCCCTCGTTGCGTTCGATCAGCAGCCGGTCCGCGTCGGCGAAGCGCCCGGGATCGCGGTTGGCGGCGCCCAGACTCATGAAGACGATGGTCCCCTTGGGTAGCGCGATACCGCCGGCTTCGGTGTCCTCCAGCGCCATGCGCGTGATGAACTGGACCGAACTGTCGTAGCGCATGCATTCGTTGATGGCCTTGGGCAGCAGCTCCGGCTGCTCGGCGAGCAGGCGCAATTGGTCCGGATGCCGGTGCAGGGCGATCAGCGCGTTGCCGATCATGTTGGCCGTGGTCTCGTGGCCGGCCACGAACAGCAGGATCACGTTCGAGACGATTTCGTCTTCCGTCAATCCCTGTCCATCCTCTTCGACCGACAGCAGCACGGAGATCAGGTCGTCCCCCGGCTGCCGGCGACGCGCCTCCACCACGCGGCGGAAATAATCCTCGACGTTGCGCATGGCCGCATTGACTTTCTCCAGGGACGGCGCGTCCAGGGGCGCGGCTTCCAGCGCCTGCACCAGCTGGCTGACGTCGCGCTCCAGCATGTCCGCATCCGCCACCGGGATGTCCAGCAGGCGGCAGATGATGCGCACCGGCAGGGGCTGGCTGTAGGCCGGCACAAGGTCGAAGGCCTGGTCACGGGGAAAAGCCTCGATCAGCCCGTCGGCAACGTCCTGGCAGATCTTGCGCAGGCCGTCCACCCGCCGCGCGTCGAAGGCTTTCATCAGCAGCGCCCGCAGGCGCGTGTGCGTCGGCGGGTTCATCATCAGGAACATGCGCGCCAGGCCCTGGAAGATCGGCTGGGCCGGGCCGTCCTCGCCGTAGCGGGCGCGGATGCTTTCCATATAACCCTTGCCCATGCGGCGATCCAGCAGGATGGCGTCGATCATGTCGTAATGACCGGTCATCAGGATATGCGGCGCGACATCGAACAGTTTGCCGCGCGCGCGCATTTTCTCGTAAAGCGGGTAGGGATCGCGATAGAACTCGGGGGTAGACAGGTCCTGCAGATTCATGACAACTCCAACATCGAATCACGGCGCGCCGCGGCTTGCGGCCTTGCGTCGACCACAAGGGCCTGTTAACGCTAGAAGGAGCCTCGCATGAGTACGCAAACCGGTGGATGGCAAGGCACGAAGCGCAGGCGTGGGGGTGCCACGGCGAGCATTCGTAACGCGGCCAGGCGCCGGTTTGCGTACTCACCCTTCGGCCAGTGCGAGGCTCCTTCTAGCGTTAACAGGCCCTAGGAATAACACGCCGGCGGTGACATTTATTCCATTCCCAGCCTCACGCGCAGCTGAACGGCGGGCGCCGCGCGGCCGGGGCCGGGCGGCGCGGGGTCCCGGGGGCGCCGGTGCTAAACTCTGTAACGACCCCCGCCCGTACGCGACCACGGCGCATTCGCCGCAGCCCCCGGCGCGCCGCAGGCCCTCCCGCGCGCGATCGCCGGAGACGTCGCAGGGACCGGACACATCCAGACTTTCCGCTATTCCACCGTTTGAGTGAGGTTCACGAGCAAATGTCTACCACGTCGAAGATCATCTACACGCTGACCGACGAAGCCCCGGCCCTGGCCACGTATTCGCTGCTGCCCATCGTCCAGGCCTACACCCGCTCGTCGGGCGTCGCCGTCGAAACCCGCGATATCTCGCTGTCCGGCCGCATCATCGCCACCTTCCCCGACTTCCTGACCGACGCCCAGAAGATCTCCGACGACCTGGCGGAACTGGGCCGGCTGGCGACCACGCCGGAAGCCAACATCATCAAGCTGCCCAACATCAGCGCGTCCATCCCGCAGCTGAAGGCCGCCATCAAGGAACTGCAGCAGCAAGGCTACAAGCTGCCGGACTATCCGGACGAGCCCGCCAGCGACAAGGAAAAGGACATCAAGGCGCGCTACGACAAGATCAAGGGCAGCGCCGTCAACCCGGTGCTGCGCGAAGGCAATTCCGATCGCCGCGCGCCGCTGTCGGTGAAGAACTACGCGCGCAAGCATCCGCACAAGATGGGTGCCTGGTCCGCCGACTCGAAGACCCACGTCGCCCACATGGACGGCGGCGACTTCTACGGCAGCGAGAAATCCGCGCTGATCGCCAACCCGGGCACCGTCCGCATCGAACTGGCCGCCGCCGACGGCAGCACCAAGGTCCTGAAGGAAAAGACCAACGTCAAGGCCGGTGAAATCATCGACGCCGCCGTGCTGAGCAAGGACAAGCTGCGCAGCTTCCTGCAGGCGCAGATCGACGATGCGCGCCAGAAGGACGTACTGTTCTCGGTGCACCTGAAGGCGACGATGATGAAGGTCTCCGACCCGATCATCTTCGGCCATGTCGTCTCCGTCTTCTACAAGGACGTCCTGGCCAAGCACGCCGACACGCTCAAGCAGATCGGCTTCGATCCCAACAACGGCATCGGCGACCTGTACGCCAAGATCGCCACGCTGCCGGCCGACAAGCGCGCCGCCATCGAAGCCGACCTGCAGGCGGAATACGCCCAGCGTCCGCGGCTGGCCATGGTGAACTCCGACAAGGGCATCACCAACCTGCACGTTCCCAGCGACGTCATCGTCGACGCCTCCATGCCGGCCATGATCCGCGAAGGCGGCAAGATGTGGGGCCCGGACGGCAAGGCATACGACGCCAAGGCCGTGATCCCGGACCGCAGCTACGCCGACATCTACCAGGCCGTCATCGACGACTGCAAGAAGAACGGCCCCTTCGACCCGGTCACCATGGGCAGCGTGCCCAATGTCGGCCTGATGGCGCAAGCCGCCGAAGAATACGGCTCGCACGACAAGACCTTCCAGATCCCCGCCAACGGCACGGTGCGCGTCGTCGACGAAGCCGGCAAGGTGCTGCTGGAACAACCGGTGCAGTCCGGCGACATCTGGCGCATGTGCCAGACCAAGGACGCCCCGGTGCAGGATTGGGTCAAGCTGGCGGTCAACCGCGCCCGCGCCAGCGGCACCCCGGCCGTCTTCTGGCTGGACAAGGGTCGCGCCCATGACGCCCAGATCATCGCCAAGGTCGAGCGCTACCTGAAAGACCACGACACCAACGGCCTGGACATCCGCATCATGACGCCCACCGATGCGTGCAAGTTCTCGCTGGAGCGCATCCGCCAGGGCAAGGACACCATCTCGGTCACCGGCAATGTGCTGCGCGACTACCTGACCGACCTCTTCCCCATCATGGAACTGGGCACCAGCGCCAAGATGCTGTCCATCGTCCCGCTGATGGCCGGCGGCGGCCTGTTCGAAACCGGCGCGGGCGGTTCGGCGCCCAAGCACGTGCAGCAGTTCGTGGAAGAAGGCTTCCTGCGCTGGGACTCGCTGGGCGAATTCCTGGCCCTGGCCGCCTCGCTGGAACACCTGGCGGACGTCCACGGCAACGCCGGCGCCCGCGTGCTCGCCAAGACCCTGGACGAAGCCACCGGCAAATTCCTGGACACCGACAAATCGCCCGCCCGCAAGGTCGGCGGCCTGGACAACCGCGGCAGCCACTTCTATCTGGCGCTGTACTGGGCCCAGGCACTGGCCGCCCAAACGGAAGACAAGGCCCTGCAGGCCAGGTTCGCCGGCATCGCCAAGACCCTGACGGACAACGAAGCCAGGATCGTGCAGGAACTCGGCGCGTCGCAAGGCAAGCCGCAGGACATCGGCGGCTACTACCGTCCGAACGCCGATAAGACCAGCAAGGCCATGCGGCCCAGCGCGACGTTCAACGACGCGTTGAAGCAGCTGGACGCCTGATCGCCCGATCGGTTCCCGCGCGGAATAGCCGGCCCTGGGTGGTACCAGGGCCGGTTTTTTTATTTGCCGTCTGCCGGATACCCTTCACGCGGATTCAATAAACAGTCAGCCTTTAACAGCAAAGTCATAATCGTCACGTAGCGTGACAGCCCTTTGACCGTACCCGCAAAGAGGGGCTGTAAAGCATGCCGACGATGAAGAACCCCATGGCGCCCGCCGCCCTGGCCGCCGCCCTGGCATCCGTGATGACCTCGCTGGCCGCGCAAGCCGCCGGTCCTATCGTGATAGGAAGCGGCGTCACCGACACCACCCGCCGCACGATATCCGGTAGCGACAGCGTCACCATCGAAAGCGGCGGAACGCTCGACACGTCGGGCACGTCCCTGACCATGAACTCGTCCGTGCCGGCCCCCGGCATTTCCATCACGAACTCCGGCACGCTGAAGTCCGGCAACCGCGGTATCGATACCAGCGGCAGCACCGCCGGTTCGCCGTTCAACTTTACGTTGACCAACAATGCCGGCGCGATCATCTCCACCAGCGACGACAGCGTCCGCATCAACAACGATGTCCCGGCCGGCCGCATCGTGATCGAGAACGCCGGCACCATCACCTCGCAAAGCGGACAGGCCATCGACTTCGACAAGATAGTCACCGCCGGCAATGTCGTCATCAACAACCGCGCCGGCGGCCTGATCCAGGCCATGGATGCCGACGCCGTCCGGCCAGGGGAAGGGGGCCAGGTCAACAACTGGGGCGCTATCGTCTCGTCGGCCCCGGCCAACACATCGGGCGACCCCGAGGACGATCCCTCCAACGACGGCGTCGACATGCAGGGCCACGCGGCCGCCGTCCACAACTATGCAGGCGGCCTGATCTCCGGTGCCCGCCACGGCATTACCAGCGACGTCAACGTCGACGTCGTCAACGAAGCCGGCGGCGTCATCGTCGGCCGCAACGGCTCCGGCGTCGGCTCCGACGGCGACGGTACCGTGGTGAACCACGGCATCATTACCGGTGCCATCGACGCCACGTCGGTGAACGGCGACGGCGACGGCGTCGACATCGACGGCAAGGCGGACATCACCAATACCGGAACCATCCAGGGCGTCGGCGCCAAAGGCGAGAAAGACGGTTCGCCCAATAACAGCGAAGGCATCGCCGCGGGCGGCGGCATCATCCGCAACCTGACGGCGCAATCC
This sequence comes from Bordetella sp., assembly GCF_057362025.1. Taxonomy (NCBI): domain Bacteria; kingdom Pseudomonadati; phylum Pseudomonadota; class Betaproteobacteria; order Burkholderiales; family Alcaligenaceae; genus Bordetella; species Bordetella sp. The sequence continues at coordinate 52,737 of NZ_JBMQQZ010000059.1, forward strand.
CTGATCAGCGGCCAGGCCAACGGCATCCTCATCGATGACAGCGCCGAAGGCGCCGCGCCGCATGCGACCACGCTGGTCAACGAAGGCACGATACGCGGCGTCACCGGTTTCGGCGTCAGGATCATCGGCAACCAGGCCGACACAGTGACGAACTCTGGGCTGATCGAAGGCGGCAACGGCCTGGCCCTGGACCTGGGCGGTGGCGACGATACGCTGAACATCCTGACCGGCTCGCGCATCGTCGGCCTGGTCGACGGCGGCGCCGGCAACGATACGGTCAACCTGCTGGGCAGCGGCACTTTCGCCGGCGCCGTCAACGTCGAGAACCTTACCGTCAGCGGCAGCTGGGTGCTGACGGGCCAGCAGCAGTATGCAAATGGCGTCACCATCGCGCAGGGCGGCAGCCTGGACGTGCAAGGCACGCTCGGCGGCACGCTGACGATCGCGCAAGGCGCCCTGCTGGACGGCAACGGCACGCTGGGCAGCGCCAATGTGGCCGGCACCATCGCGCCCGGGCATTCGATCGGCACGCTGACTTTCACGGGCAACTACGCACAACTGGCCGGCTCGACCTACCGGGTCGAAGTCGCCGACGGCGGTCAATCCGACCTGATCCAGGTGGCGGGCACGGCATCCCTGGCGGGCAATGTCATCGTCACCCCCATGCCCGGCACGCGGATCGCTCCGGGCCTGCGCTACACCATCCTGTCCGCGGGACAGGGCATCGGCGGCGCCTACGGTTCGGTCTCCGGCGCGACGCGGATGCTGTTCCTGCACCCCGTGCTGTCGTACGACCCCAACCACGTGTACCTGGCCTTCGACCGCAATGCCACGCGCTATGCGGATGTGGCGCAAACCCGCAACCAGCGCGCCGCGGCCCAGGGCGCCGACAGCCAGCCCGACGGCCAACCGGTGCACGACACGATCGCGTCGATGAACGACCCGGCCGCTGCGCGCGCCGCCTTCGACAGCCTGTCCGGCGAAATCCAGGCCAGCCTGAAGACCTCGCTGCTGGAAGACAGCCACTTCGCCCGCGACGCGATCAACGATCGCCTGCGCATGGCGTTCACGGACAACGCGGCCGCGCCGGCACGGCTGGCCAGCGCGAATGGCGCCGCCACGCCGGTTCCCGCGCCCGGCCGCGCGGCGATGTGGGGCCAGGCCTATGGCGCCTGGGGCGACATCGACGGCAACGGCAATGCCGCCAGGCTGGAACGCAGCATCGGCGGCTTCATGGTAGGCGCGGACTTCCCGGTGGCCGCCAACTGGCGGGCCGGCGTGGCCGCAGGCTACGACCGCACGGACCTGAACGTGGACGGGCGCTCCAGCAGCGCGGATATCGACAGCTATACCCTGGCCGCGTATGCGGGCACGCGGTGGGGCGCGCTGGGGCTGCGCTTCGGCGCCGCCAATACCTGGCATCGCATAGACACGCAGCGGGACGTGGCTTTCGCCGGTTTCGCGGGCGCCACCGACAAGACCTCTTATGACGGCAATACCGCCCAAGTGTTTGGCGAAGCCGGCTATGCCTTGAACTACGGCGCCACCACGTTCGAGCCCTTTGCCGGCCTGGCCTATGCGAATCTGCACACCCAGGGTTTCGACGAGGGCGGCGACACCGGGCTTTCCGGCCGCAGCGACAACACCGGCGTGACCTACACCACGCTCGGCTTGCGCGCCTCCACGCGCTTGGACGCGGGCGGTACCACGGCCGTCCTGCACGGCATGCTGGGCTGGCGCCATGCCTTCGGCGACACGACCCCCACGGCCACCCAGTCGCTGCCGTCGGGCTCGCCCTTCACCGTGTCAGGCGTGCCGATCGCCAAGGACGCCGCCATCCTGCAGGCCGGGCTGAATGTGCAGGTGGCCAAAAACGTGCGGATGGACCTGTCTTACCAAGGCCAGCTGGGCGACGGCGTGCGGCAGAACGGCGTCATGGCCAATGTGAAGGTGCGGTTCTGAGTACGCTTCACCGATAGCGGCCGCTACACGATACGGGAACTTTGCATAGCTTGGACGCCACCCATATTCCCTTGACAGAATATTCCCTTGAAGGAATATTTGATGCCATGGGCAGTTGAATATACAGACCAATTCGGCGAATGGTGGTCTTCACTAGACGAGGCCGAGCGAGAATCGTTGGACGCGAGTGTCGAGTTGCTCATAGCGAACGGACCGTTATTGGGATTCCCGCACAGCCGTGGAATAAAGGGCTCTAAACATCGCCATATGCGAGAACTGCGAACCCAGCATGCAGGCCGTTCCTTTAGAACGCTGTACGCTTTCGATCCTAGACGATGCGCGATCTGCTTATTGGGGCAGATAAGACTGGAGATGACCGGTGGTATGAAACCCATATCCCGGTTGCCGATCGCCTATACGATGAACATCTAAGGCAGCTAATTCGAGAAGGGCTTATCGATGGCTAATAAATATTCGATCCTACGGGAAACGATGTCCCCGGAATCGCGGGCACGTGCGAAGGCCAAGGCGGATGCAATGTTGGCGGAAATGCCTTTGCACGAACTGCGTCAGGCGCGCGGCTTATCACAGAAGATGCTCGCCGAATTGCTTCATGTCCAACAGCCTTCCATCGCGAAGCTCGAAAAACGCACCGATATGTATATCTCTACGCTGCGCAGCCATATCGAGGCCATGGGCGGACAGCTTGAGGTCATCGCGCGCTTCCCGGACGGCTCGGTAAGGATCAGCAACTTCGCGGAGCTTGATGAAAACGTCGCGGCATGAAGTCAGCGGCCCTCGTCGTCCACCGCTGCCGGGACGGCGCGCTCCGACTTTGGCGACGTAACGCTGCTGATACGAGCCTTTTCCCACCGACGTACCGGCCTACCGCAAGCCCACCATCGTGGCGCGCAGCTGCGACGCGGTCTGCCGCAGGGGCTGCAGGAATTCCGCCACCGCCGCTTCTTCCTGGTAGGCGCCCGCCGTCAGGCTGACGTTGATGGCCGCGACGATCGCGCCGTCCTGGTCGCGCACCGGCACCGCCATCCCGGCGATGGATTCATCCAGTTCGCTGTCCACCCAGGCGTAGCCCTGCTCGCGCGCCAGCAAAATGGCCTGCCGCAAGCGATCGCGGTCCACCACGGTGGCCGGGGTCAGCTTTTTCAGCCTGGCCGTTTCCAGGTAAGTGTCCAGCGCGGCATCGTCCAGGCCGGACAGCAGGACGCGCCCCATGGACACCGCATGCGCCGGAAGACGGCTGCCCAGCGAAGGGCTCATGGGCAGGATGCGCTTGGTATGCAGGCGCTGCACATAGACGATGTCTTCTTCGTCCAGCACCGATACCGCGCACGATTGCCCGATGCGCGCGCCCAGTTCTTCCAGCGCCAGCTGCGACTGCCGCCAGAAAGGCAGCGTGTACAGATAGGACAACCCCAGTCGCAGCACCTTGGGCGTCAGCCAGTAATGCTTGCCGTCGGTCTTCACGAACGACAGCTCGATCAGCGTCATCAGGAAGCGGCGCACCGCCGTACGCGGCAGCTCCACCGCCGCGGCGACGTCGGCCAGCGTCTGGCGGGCCTCGCCCTGACCCATCGCCTCGATGATCTTGAGTCCGCGCGCGAAGGTGCGGACGAAGGTTTCGCTTTCCGGCGTTGCCATGAGTGCTCCCGTGCACCGGGGCGCGCGGGCTTGACACGTGCGCCCTGGCTGGCCACAATGACCGTATAGCGGATGACAATATCCGCTTAGCGGTCATTATAAGCAAGGCGACCGCGCTGCGCAAGTCCGGGCCCGGCGATGCGCGCCCACCCCAACCCGCCCTGGAAAGGCCATGACACAAACGACATTCGAGACAGATTTCTGGAAAGACGCCGCCGCGCGCAAAATCTGGGACGACATCGTCCCCGGCGAACCGCGCAAAACCATCCCGTACACCCTGACGCTGGAAGCCATCCAGAAATACTGCCGCGTCGTGGGCGACATGCACCCGCTGTACTTCGACGAGGCCTACGCGAAGAAATCACCCTACAAGGGCCTGATCGCGCCGCCCGCCATCCACATCCTGCTGATGTTCGCGTGCACGCCGACCGACGACTGGATGCGCAGCCCGGGCACGGTCAACGCCGGCCAATCCTGGAGCTATAACCTGCCCGCCCGGCCGGGCGACGTCATCCGCCTGGAGGCTCGCGCGCTGGACAAGTTCATCCGCAAGGACCGCCTGTTCGTCGTGCACGACAACGTCTTCTTCAACCAGAACGACGAAGTGATCTGCTCCGGCCGCGGCTGGACCATCCGCCCCATGTAAGGAGACAACGATGACCCACGTATTCGACACGCTCGCGGCCGGCCACAAAATCGGGGGCCAGCCCTTCACGCCCACGCGCGAATCCATCCGCGCGTTCTGCGAGGCCTCGCTGGACTACAACCCCCTGCACTGGGACGACAACTACATGCAGGGCAGTTTCGGCAAGACCAATTTCGGCGGCATCATCATGCACGGCATGAACAATTTCGGCGTGATCACGCGCATGCTGACGGACTGGCTGCACGAGCACGGCGGCACGCAGCGCCGCCTGGAAACGCGCTGGAAAGCACCCGTGAAGCCGGGCGATACCATCACGCCCCAGGCCGTCGTCACCGCCACGCGCAAGACGGAGAAAAGCCGTTGGGCCACGCTGGATGTGCAGGTGCTGAACCAGCGCGGCGAAACCGTGGCGGTGGGTGAAGCCATGGTGGAATTCCCGCACTGAGGTTAGCCGGCACCCCGGCGGCACGTTTTCGTGCCTGGCAACGGTACGGGGTCTATCCGAACCGCGGCAATGCACGAACAGGTACCAGGCTTGAAAGCCAACCGGTACCGGAAGTTGCAGTACCAGAAGCACGAGCAATACACGAGGACCAACGAGGAGACACAAAATGAAGACATGGTTGCGCAACGCGGCCGCCCTGTTGCTGGGCGCTGCGAGCGTGGGGCCCCTGGCGGCCGCCGCGCAGACTTTCCCCGATCACGCCGTACGCATCGTCGTGCCCTTCCCGCCCGGCGGCACCACGGACATCCTGGCGCGCATGCTGGGCAACGCGCTGGGCGCGGAATGGAAACAGCCGGTGGTGATCGAAAACAAGCCGGGCGCCAGCGGCACCATCTTCTCCGAACAGCTGGCCCGCACGCCGGCCGACGGCTATACCCTGATGGTGACGGCCACGCATCACGTCATCAATCCGGCGCTGTACAAGAACCTGCGCTACGACAGCAGAACCGACTTCACTCCCATCGCGCAGGTGGCGGCCGTGCCCAACGTGCTGGTGGTCAACACCGAATTCGCCAAACGCAACCACATCGACACCGTGGCGGACCTGGTCGCCTATGCCAGGGCCAATCCCGGCAAAGTCAATTTCGGGTCGGCGGGCACCGGCGGCGCCAACCATCTGTCCGGCGAACTGTTCAAGTCGATGACGGGCGTGAAGATGGTTCATATCCCTTACAAGGGCGCGGCCCCCGCGCTGAACGACCTGCTGGGAGGACAGATTCCCGTCATGTTCGATTCGGTGCCGGGCGTGCTGCAACACATCAAAGCCGGCAAGCTGCGCGCGCTTGGCGTGACCTCGCTGACGCGCTCGCCCGCGCTGCCGGACGTGCCGACGCTGGACGAAGCCGGCATCAAGGGATTCGAGGCCACCGCCTGGTTCGGGCTGTACGCGCCCGGGCATATGGATCCCAAGCTCGCCGCCAGGCTGTCGCAGGATGTGCTGGCCGCGCTGCGCTCGCCGTCCATCCAGGAACAGTTCGCGCAGCAGGGCGCCGCGCCCGGCACCATGACGCAGCCGCAGTTCGCGCGCTTCGTCGACACGGAAATGGACAAGTGGGCCAAGGTCATCCACGACGCCCACATCACTATCCAATAGAGGCAGCATGACCGCAACAACCGCAGACAAGGCGCCGGTGCGCGGCGCGCTCTCGCACATCCGGGTCCTGGACCTGTCGCGCATCCTGGCCGGCCCCTGGTGCACGCAGAACCTGGCCGACCTGGGCGCCGACGTCATCAAGGTCGAGCGGCCGGGCACCGGCGACGACACGCGTGCCTGGGGCCCGCCCTGGATACGCGACGGCGCCGGCCAGGACACGCGCGACTCCACCTACTACGCGGCCGCCAACCGCGGCAAGAAGTCCGTCACGCTGGATATCTCCACGCCGCAGGGCCAGCGCATCGCACGCGAACTGGCGGCGAAGAGCGATGTGGTCATCGAGAACTACAAGCTCGGCGACCTCAAGCGCTACGGCCTGGACTACGACAGCCTGCGGGCCGTCAATCCGCGCCTGGTGTATTGCTCCATCACCGGCTACGGCCAGGACGGGCCCAGCGCCAGCAAGCCGGGCTACGACTTCGTCTTCCAGGCCACCGGCGGGCTGATGAGCATCACCGGGGAACGCGACGACCTGCCCGGCGGCGGGCCGCAGAAGGCCGGCATCGCGATCGCCGACGTCATCACGGGCATGTACGCCACCATCGCCATCCTGGCGGCGCTGAACCATCGCGAGGTCTCGGGCCGGGGACAGTACATCGACATGGCGCTGCTCGATTGCATCGTCGCCCTCGGCGGCAACCAGATCACCGGGTATTTCGTCAACGGCAAAGCGCCCCGGCGCTACGGCAATGCGCACGCCAGCCTGGTCCCCTACCAGGTATTCGCCGTGGCCGACGGCGAAATCGTCGTCGCGGTGGGCAACGACGACCAGTGGCAGCGCTACTGCGCGGCCATCGAACGGCCGGACCTGGCGGCCGATCCGCGCTGGCACAAGGTCACCGGCCGCATCGAGGGCCGCGACGCGCTGGTCCCGCTGCTCGCGCGCGCCATGCTGGAGCGCCCGGCGGCGGACTGGCTGCAGCGCCTGGAGGCGCACGGCGTTCCCTGCGGCCGCATCAACGATTACGAACAGGTCTTCCAGGATCCGCAGGTCATGCATCGCGGACTGCGCGTGGACATCCCGCGCCCCGCCGGCGCCGACATCGATGGCATGGTGTCGACCATCGCGAGCCCGCTGCGGCTGCGCGATACGCCGCCCCGCTACGACCTGCCGCCGCCGCGCCTGGGCGACAGCACGGACGCGGTGCTCGCCGATGTACTGGGCTACAGCGCCGAATGCATCGCCGAACTGCGCGGGCAGCGCATCGTCTGATCCGACCCGTTCCGACAGCACGGAGCCTTCCATGCATGAATCCCCCCTGGCGACCTACCGTCGCCATCTATCGGCGGGCCAGCTCGCCTATCAATACGATCCGGTGGCGCGCCGCGCCGTCTTCCCGCCGCGCGTCGCGGCCCCGCAGACCGGCGCCACGGAACTGGAATGGCGCATCAGCGCGGGACTGGGTACGGTGCACGCCGTTACGGTCGTGCACCCGCGCGATCAGGCCCCGTACAACGTAGTCCTGGTGGACATGGACGAAGGCTTTCGCCTGATGAGCCGGGTCGAGGGAGATCCGGCGCGGCCGCCGCGCATCGGCATGCGGGTCAAGGCGCGCGCCTGCCTCGCGCCGGACGGTGGCGATCCCTATCCCGTATTCGACGCCCTGGAGGCCGCATGAACACCATCGCAAGCCGGCCTGCGATACCGTCGCCGACGATCGCCGGCGACGCATCCTCGCCGCTGAAACGCGGTGCCGTCGCCATCGTGGGCGCAGCCGAATCCGACCTGGGCAAGGTCGCGCCCGGCCTCGGCCCCATCGACCTCATGGCCCAGGCCGCGACGCGCGCCCTGGGCGATTGCGGTCTGTCGCTGCGCGACGTCGACGGCGTCTTCGCCACCACGTCGCAAAGCCGCATGCCCACGCTGGCGCTATGCGAATACCTGGGCATCCAGCCGCGCCATCACGATGCCACGAACATGGGCGGCGCCTCCTTCATGACCATGGTCGCGCGCGCCCAGGCCGCCATCGAAGCGGGCCTGTGCGAAGTCGCGGTCATCGCCTACGGCAGCACCCAGCGCAGCATGGGGCGCGCCAATGTCGCGGCGCCGGATATCAATCCCCACGAAGCCCCCTACCGGCCGCTGTACACGGCCAGCTCCTATGCGCTGGCCGCCTCGCGCCATATGCACGAGTACGGCACCACGCGGCGGCAACTGGCGGAAATCGCCGTGGCCGCCCGGCAATGGGCCTTGCGCAACCCGGCGGCATGGGAGAAAAAGCCCCTGGCCATCGAAGACGTACTGGCCTCGCCCATGATCAGCGAACCGCTGACCTTGCGCGATTGCTGCCTCGTCACCGACGGCGGCGGTGCGCTGGTCGTCACCAGCGCCGCGCGTGCGCGCGACCTGCGCCGTCCGCCGGCCTACGTGCTGGGCGTGGGCGAAGCGATCGGACATTATTCGATCTCGGCCATGCCGGACCTGACGACCACCGCCGCCACGCGATCCGGTGCCCTGGCCTACCGCATGGCCGGCCTGTCCGCCCGGGAAATGGACGTGGCGCAGCTGTACGACGCCTTCACCATTACGACGCTGCTGTTCCTGGAGGACCTGGGTTTCTGCCCCAAGGGCGAAGGCGGCCGCTTCGTGCAAGACGGCCGCATCGCGCCGGGCGGCGAGCTGCCCGTCAATACCAGCGGCGGCGGCCTGTCCTATTGCCATCCCGGGATGTACGGCATCTTCGCGCTGATCGAAGCGGTCCGCCAGCTGCGCGGCGAATGCGGCGAGCGCCAGGTGCCCGCGTGCAATACCGCGCTCGCCCACGGCAACGGCGGCACGCTATCCAGCCAGAGCACCGTCATCCTGGGGAATGCGCAGGCGCTCTGACATGGCCGCCGCAGCCGATGCGGCGGCCATTTGCCGGCGTACGGCGCGCTTTACAGCGCGCCCTTGAACGACTTCGTCCAGTAGTCCAGGAACTCCGGCTTGCCGGTCACGAGCTTGTCCAGGTCATAGGGATACACGCGCTTCAGCTCGACGTCGGTAAAGCCGACGCGCTGTTGCAGGTCGGGCGGCAGCGGCGCGTTATGGACGGTGGGCGCGTAGCCCATCGCCCGCGCGAAATGCACCTGGCCCTCCGGCTCCAGCAACGCGTTCATATACGCCCACGCCGCGTCGGGATTGCGCGCGTTCTTGGGGACCGCGCCTTCGAAAGTCACCGGTATCGTGCCTTCCTTCGGGATCACGAAACCCAGCGGCAGGCCGGCATCCCGCCACTGCAGCGCGCGCGCCTTCCACATGCAGGCCATCCAGATCTCGCCGGATTTGAACGCCGTGGCCACCGCCTCGTTGGACGGATACACGCGCGGCTTGTTCTTCACCAGTTCCTGCAGGAACTTCTTGCCCGGCTCGAAGCTTTCGAAGCGGCCACCGCTCTGCCCGGCGCCGACGAACAAACCGTTGTATAGGTAAAGGATGTCCGAAAAGCCGACCCGCCCCTTGTATTTCGGATCCAGCATGACTTGAACGGAATCCGGCGGCGAGGAAAAGTGCTCGGTGTTGTAGACCAGCGTCATCGCGCTGAAGATGTGCGGGATGGAATACGGGGTCTTGAACTGGTCGTACACGTTTGCCAGGTTGGGCATCGCGGCCTGGTGTTCCTGGATCGGCGCCAGTGCGCCGGAACGCGACGCATCGTACATATCGACTTCGCCCAGCAAGGCCACATCCATGCTGCCGCGCCGCGAATTGCGCTCGGACCGCAGCTTGGTCAGCCGCGGCACCGCGTTGCCGGTATCGAACACCACATCGATATCCTGTTTGGCGACCAGCGGCGATATGTATTGCTGGAGCAGGTTCTGGTAATCGCCTCCCCAGGTTCCCACCACGACCTCCTTGCCGGCCGCGCGGGCCAGGCCTGGCATCAGCGGCAGCGCGGGCGCCAGCGCCAGGCCGCCGGCGGTCTTCAGGAAGCGGCGGCGCCGCGGATTCTCATGGTTCATAGGACGACCCCCAATCCGGAAAGTTAGGTTGACGAGACAGAAGGAAAAACAGCACACGCTTCACGCGTGGAGCAGGAAAACATCATGCACAGGCCTCCAGCACGACGGGCGAGGCGGGCGGCAGGTCGCGCAGCGCCGCGGCATCCAGGTCGCGCGTAATGACGATCAGCACATCTTCGCGCGGCGACAGGGAAGCCATGCGGCGGGGCATGCCGAAGGTGGTGCCCACGCTCTGGATCAGCACCGGTTCGGCGCAATCCGTGACGCGCAGCAAGGCCTTCAAGCGCAACAACCGGTCGCCGCACAGTCCCGCCAGGTCGTCCAGCCAGGCGGCGAACGCCGGCCATGCCATGGGCTGGCGCACCGTGCCGCGCCATACATGGATGCGCGGATGGCGCAGCGATCCTTCGCGGGCGCGAGCGGCTGCGCCGGCAGCCGACAGCGCGCCAAGCGCCATGTCCACGGCCGACGCGCCCGGCAAGGGCGCGAAGGCGCGCTCGACCGCCACGGCGCGATCGCTTTCGGCGACGATCTCCGCCAGCGGATTCAAGGCGCGGGCGCGCCGCGCGTGCAGCGCGAGGGCCGCGGCCGGGTCGTCGGCGCTTTCTTCCGCCGCGGGTCCGCCGCGTGCCGAACCGGCGACCGCGGCCCCGGCGACGCCATCGCCGCCCCCGGCCGGCCGCGCCGCCAGGTCCGTCTTCGTCAACACGATGCGCTGCGCGGCCGCGAACTGCGCGGCGGCCTCTTCGAACTGTTCGTCGCCCAGCGGACCGCGCGCGCAGTCATAGGCGGTCACGACGGACAGCCGCAGGTGATGCGAGGCCAGTTCCGGATCGGCCAGCGAGGCGATGATGGGCCCGGGCCGCGACAAACCGCTGGTTTCCAGGATGATGCGCGCGAGCGGCCTGCCGTCGGGACGCGGCGCGTTCAGCAGCGCGTTCACCGTATCCACCAGGCCGCTGCGCAGCGAGCAGCAGACGCAGCCGTTGGCCAGCAGGGTCATGGGCACCCCGCCGCCGCCGTCGGCCACGATGGCGCCGTCCACGCCGATCTCGCCCACCTCGTTGACGATCACCCCGGTGTCGCCGGCATCCGCGCGCCGCAGGAAATCCACCAGCAGCGTCGTCTTGCCGCTGCCCAGGAAGCCGGACAGCACGATCAGGTCAACGGGCGTGGGGCGGTCCATCGGGGTCTCCTTCCCAGCTGTCCTTGACCAGGGCACGCACGTCGGCCAGCAACTGCTCCGTGTCGTACACCACGCCGCCCTTGACGGTATGCCGCAGCGACCGCTTCCATTCCACCTTGCCGGTCTCGTCGTTCAGGCGCATGGCGCCCGTGCCGTACAGCAGCTTGAAATCCTCCAGCGGATTCTGGTCGTGCACCAGCAGGTCCGCGCGCTTGCCGACATCCACCGAGCCGGTATCGTCGCCCACGCCCAGCAGATCCGCGCCCAGCGAAGTGGCCGCGCGCAGTACTTCCAGCGGATGGAAGCCCGCTTCCTGCAAAAGCTCCAGCTCGCGCACGAAGCCGAAGCCGTAGATCTGGAAGATGAATCCGGAATCGCTGCCCGCGCACACGCGGCCGCCCAGGTTCTTGTACTCGTTGATGAACTGCATCCACAGGCGGTAGTTCTGCTTCCACTCGATCTCGTTGGTGGTGCTCCAGCGGTACCAGTAGGCGCCGTGTCCGCCGCGCTGCGGCTGGAAGTACTTCCAGATGGCGTTCCAGGTGTAGTCGTCGTGCCAGTCGGCGCGGCGCGCGCGCATCAGGTCGCGATTGGCGTCATAGATATTGAACGTCGGTACGAAGGTGTGGTCCAGTTCCAGGAAGCGGTCCATGACCTCGCGCCACTTCGCGCTGCCGGGCTGGGCGGCCTGCATGAAGGTCTGGCCGGCCAGGGCGAAGCGGAAATACTCGTCGCCATAGTTGTAATCGGTGGGGAAATCCTGCACCACCCGATTCTCGAACAGCGCCTCGGGCAGGCCGTAGTAGTGTTCGGAACTGGTCAGCCCCCATTGCGCGGATTTCAGCGCGTTCACGCGGGTCACCGCCATCTGCGCGTGGTGGCAGCCGGACCGCAGGCCGACCTTGGCGGCCTCGTCCAGCGCGGCCTGCATGATGGCGGGCGGCGCGCCGAAGAACTTGATCCCGTCGGCGCCGCGCGCCTTGATCTTGCGCACCCATTCGCGCCCCTGTTCCGGCGTATGGATGGTCTTGACGCGGTCGTTCACGGCAGGGAAAACCACATGCGCCAGGATGCGCGGCGCGGCAATCTCGTTGCGCTCGGATTTCTCTTTCTGGTCCAGGTTCCACCCCAGGCCGTTCATCGAACCCATCTCGCGCACCGTGGTCACGCCATGCGCCAGCCACAGCTTGTAGATGTAGTCGGCCGGCGGCGCGACGCCGCTCATGGTGTGATACGGCGTACCGATGTGCGCGTGCGAATCGACGAAACCCGGCGTGACGAACTTGCCGTGGCAATCCACCTCGTGGTCGCCGGCCGGCGGGCGGCGCGCGGGGTTGATCGGCTTGTGCGGCGTGCCCACCGGCACCAGGGCGGCGATGCGGTCGTTTTCCACCACGATGTCGACCGGGCCCCATGGCGGCGCACCGGTGCCGTCGATAATGGTCGCGCCGCGCAGCACCAGCCGCTTGAAGGGACCGTCGCCGCGGTCGCGCGCGGTGGCCGCCGACGGCGGATGCCAGCCCTTGGCCGCGTTCAGCGCGCGCGATTCCTCGCCGACGTCCACACCGGCATAGGGATTGTCGATAGCCATCGCTCAGGCCTCCATCGCGTCGTGGAAGATTTTCCCGTCCTTCATGACGAACGGAATATGGTCGCCCTGGCCCAGCAGGCAGGAGACGTCCTTGTACGGGTTGCCGTCCACCACCAGGACGTCGGCGATCGCCCCGGGCACGATGCGGCCCAGGCGATTGTCCATGCGCAGGACTTCGGCGGCGACGCTGGTCGCGCTCTGGATGACTTCATGCGGCGTCAGCACTTGCGCGCGCAGGCGGAATTCGTCGCTCTGCAACCGCTGCGACGGCCCCAGCAGATCCGATCCGAAACCCATCTTCACACCGGCCCGCCTGTAGATCTCCAGCGAGTGCAGGCCCGCCGTGCGCACCGTGGCGATCTTGGCGACGCTGTCGGGCGGCAGGCCGTAGTCGGCGCCTTCGTTGGCCAGCGCCTCGTAGGTAACCAGGGTGGGCACCACATAGGCGCCATGCGTGGCCATCACGGCGGCCGTGTCGTCGTCGATCAGGTTGCCATGCTCGATGGTGCGCACGCCGCATTTCACCGCGCGGCCGATGGCCTGCGCCGTGTATGCGTGCGCCAGCACGTAGGTCTGCCGGCCGCGCGCCTCTTCCACAATGGCGCGGATCTCGTCTTCCGAATAGCCGAACGAGGCGATCGGGTCCGTGGGCGACGCCACGCCGCCCGACGCCATGATCTTGATCTGGTCCGCGCCCATCTGCAGTTCCTGCCGCACCGCCTTGCGCACATCGTCGACACCGTCGGCCACGAGGCCGATGTCGCCGGCGCGGAAGCAGCAGCCGCAGAAGCTCATGGGGCGCAGATGGTCCGAGCGCGGGCGCGGGTCGCCGTGCCCGCCGGTCTGGCTGATGGCGCGCCCGGAAATGAACAGCCGCGGCCCGACCACCGTCCCTTCCTCCACCGCGCACTTCAGGCCCCACCCCGCCCCGCCGGCGTCGCGCACCGTCGTGAAACCCCGCCGCAGCATCGCCGCCATGATGGGCACGGAACGCATCATCACCAGCGCGTCCGGCAGCATGCCCTGCGTGCTCAGGTTCAGCTGCGTCGCCATGACATGCGCGTGCAGGTCGATCAGGCCCGGCATCAGCGTGCGCCCGCGCACGTCGATCGCGCGCGCGGACTGCGCGCCGATCGGCCGGTCCGAGACCTCCTTGATCGCGCCGTCTTCCACCAGCACGTGCATGCCTTCGCGCAGTTCCGGGACATCCGGATCCAGCAGGTTGGCGTTCTTGAACAGAAAAGCGGTCATATCGGGCTCCGTGCGGAGGATAAGATGTCAGGACGCCATGGTTTTCACATAGCGGCGATGGATCAGCCAGTTCGACAGCAAGGCAATCAGCAGGGTGGCGCAGACCAGGATCAGCGCCATCGCCGATCCGAAAGGCCAGTTCGATGCCCGCGTGATCTGGTCGTACAGGGCCGGCGCCATCATGGTCAGGCCGGTACCGCCCAGCAGCACCGGGGTCGCATAGGCGTTCATGCACAGGATGAAGACGAGCATGGTGCCGGCGGCAACGCCGGGCGCGGCGATGGGCAGTACCACGCGGCGAAAGGTCGTGAAGAAGCCCGCGCCCAGGTTGCGCGCCGCCTCCTCCACCGAGAAATCCATGCCCTCCAGGACGCTTTGCAGCGTCAGGATCAGGTACGGCATGACCACGGCCGTGGTGCCGACGACCACGGCCGTCGGTGTGTACATCAGTTGCAGGGAACGGTCGATCAGGCCCAGGCCCTTCAGCACGGCATTGACGATGCCGGCGTTGCCCAGTATCACCATCCAGCCGGCCGCGCGCACCACGCTGCCCACCATCAGGGGGAACACCAGCAGGATGACGAACAGGCTCTTGTGGCGGCTGTCCGTCCGCGCCAGGAAATAGGCGACGGGAAAGCCCAGGACCAGCGCCAGCACCGTACACAGCGCGGCCACACCGACCGTGGTCAGGAACACACCGCGATAGTAGGGATCGGCGAAGAACTTCGCGTAGTTCTCCAGCGTGAACGCCGCCTGCATCATATCGGCGGGATCGAAGTGATTGAAGCTGTAGCGCACCAGCTGCAACAGCGGGACGACGATGATCAGCAGCACCACCAGGGATGCCGGGAACGCCAGCCCGGCGCCCAGGCGCGCGGGCCGCGCGGCGGTGGAAACGGGCGCCGTAGCGCTGGCCGATGAACTCATGACCGCCGCCTCAATCCGCGAACATCACGCAATCCGCCGGCTCGAAGCAGGCATACACCCGCGCGCCGGCCTGCGGCGGCCGGCCGTGCGGAACGCCATCGGCATCCGCCGACCGGCTGAAGTCGTTGGACAACTGGCTGACGATGGCCTCGCCGCTTTCGAGCTTGACGCGCACCTCGAGCTGGGCGCCCAGGTACACCGTGGATTCCACCGTGCCGGCCAGCGCGTTGACGCCGCCGGGTTGCGCGGCCAGGCGCACCCGTTCGGGCCGCACGCCCACATGACGGGCGCCGGACATCCCGCCATCGACACGGATGCGCGCGCCCTGCTCGCTGCCGAACACGCCGTCCTCGGCCAGGCTGCCGCGGAAGAAATTCATCTTGCCCAGGAAGTCCGCCACGAAGCGATTCGCGGGCCGGTCGTACAAGGTATCCGGCGCACCCACCTGCTGCACCTTGCCGTCATGCATGATGGCCATGCGGTCGGCCACGGCCAGCGCTTCCTCCTGGTCGTGCGTCACGAAAACCGTGGTCAGGCCCAGCCGCTGCTGCAGCGCGCGGATCTCCTCGCGCACTTCCAGCCGCAACTTGGCGTCCAGGTTGGACAGCGGCTCGTCCAGCAGGAACACCTTGGGCTGAATGGCCAGGGCCCGTGCGATCGCCACCCGCTGCTGTTGCCCGCCCGACAGCTGGCGCGGATAGCGGTCGCGCAAGGCCGTCATGCGCACCATATCGAGCACCTCGCGGATGCGCCCATCGCGCTGGGCCACGGGCATCTTGTGCATCTCCAGGCCGAAAGCGACGTTCTGCGCCACCGTCATGTGCGGGAACAAGGCATAGCGCTGGAACACCATGCCGGTATCCCGCTTGTGCACCGGCAGGTCCGTCACATCCATGCCGCCGATGCGGATGGTACCCGCCGAGGGCGCCAGGAAGCCGGCGATCATGCGCAGGGTGGTCGTCTTGCCGCAGCCGCTGGGGCCCAGGAAAGCGACCAGTTCGCCATCGGCGATTTCCAGCGAAAAGTCGGCCACCGCGACCGAGCCGCCGAACTGCTTGTGCAGATTTTCCAAAGACACCTTGGCCATGTGTTCACACTACCTGGCTGAGTTTGACGAAACGGTCGGTCACCAGCATGAGCAGCCCCAGCAGCACGATCTGCACGGACGACACCGCGGCAATGGTCGGGTCGAGATTGAATTCCAGGTACTGCATGATGGCGATCGGCAGCGTGGTATGGCCCGGCCCCACCAGCGACAGCGACAGTTCCAGGTTCTCGAACGACACGATGAAACTGAACAGTCCCGCGGCGACGATCGTGGGCCGCAGCATGGGCAGCGTGATGCGCAGGAAGGCCACCGGGCCGCTGGCGCCCAGGTTGCGCGCCGCCTCCTCGATGGAAGGATCCAGTCCCGCCATGCTGGCGGTGACCAGGCGCACCGTCCAGGGAATGGTCAGGCACACATGGGCGATCACCAGCCCGCCGTACGTGCCGACGATGTCGCGATCCAGCAGGTTTTCCGCGCGCAGATAGAACAGATAGATGGCGATGCCCGCCACGATGCCCGGCACCAGCAGCGGCGACAGCAGCATGGCATTCACCGGCCCCGCACCGGCGAAGCGGTAGCGCATCAGGCCAAGCGCCGCGGCCACGCCCAGCGCGACGCCGCACACGCCCGCCAGCAGCGCCACTTGCAGGCTGAAGACGAAGCCGTTGGCGAACGCATCGTTGGCCCAGGCCTTGACATACCACTGCAGCGTATAGCCGGAGGGAGGGAAGTAGAGAATCGCGTCCTTGAAGAAACTCAGCCACACCACGACGATCAGCGGGCACAGCATGAACAGGTACATCAGCGCGACAAAGGTCCGGTGCAGGAGCCGGGCCCACGGAAAGCGGTTGCGGCGCCCGGCCGCGGCGTGCCCCGCGTCCACGGCCGAAGTTGCTGTCGTAGCCAAAAAGCGTGTCCTCAATGCAGCTCGCGTCGAAGGCGGACAAAGTCTCGCGAAAAAAGCATCGACGGCGATGGTGGAACCCGCATCTTAGGAAGCTGGCCTGCCGGTTGGAATAATGGTTAACCTCAATAGCCGCGCGGTCACTACCTGGCACATGGACGCGGTGACACCCCCGGCCCGCGATCCTGAGGTTTTCCCTGAACCGGCACGGCCCGCTCCCCGTACGTAGCCTTCCGTAGCATTTAAGGAAGGAACTTCCCACCCCCGAAGACGGCCCCTTACATCGCGCGACGGGACGCGCCGGTCCGCGAACGAATAGCAAGTCAGGACAGGCGCGATCCCGCGCGGGTATCCGTGTTCGACCACGCCCGCGCACGCCGTCCTTTGCATTGCCGTTCATCCGGCAGGCAGGGAATGCGCGGGCTCTCTGCTCCAGACCGATTATGCGAAAAATGTTATCCCGTCTGGCCTGCGTGGCCGCCCTGCTGGTTTCCTTCGGCGCATTCGCCCAGAACGCGCGCGACATCAAGGGACTCTACCTACTGACCGACTATCCGGCCGTCACCGTGCAACCCGGCACGACCTCCACGATCGACCTGCGCCTGCGCAACTTCGGCTTGCCGCCAGCACGCCTGAACCTGCAGGTACAGGATGTCCCCAAGGGCTGGACCGCCACGCTGCTGGGCGGCGGCCAGCCGGTCGGCGCGGCGATGGCGATCGCGGACGATACCGTCTCGCTGCAACTGCGCCTGGCGGTGCCCGCCGACGCCGGCACCCAGCCCCACACCTTCACCGTCGTCGCGGACGGCAGCGGCCAGCACGTCACACTGCCGGTCGAGGTCATGCTCTCCAAACAGCTGCCCGCCAAGCTCACCCTCGACACTCCGCTGCCGTCGATCAAAGGCGGCGCGCACTCGTCCTTCGACTACCAGTTCACGGTGAAGAACGACAGCGGCAAGGATCTCAACGTCGCCCTCGACGCCAAGACACCGCAGTACTTCGACGCCACCTTCACCGAAGGCTACGGCAGCCAGCAGATCAGCACCCTGCCGATCAAGGCCGGCCAATCCAAGGACGTCAAGCTGAGCGTGCGGCCGCCGGGCAACGCCAAGCCGGGCGACTACCCCATCGGCGTCACCGCCTCGGCCGACGGCGTGCAGGCATCCAGCGCGCTGCAACTGCAGATCACCGGCCAGCCCGCCCTGCACATCGCGGGCCGCGACGGCCTGATGAGCGGCAGCGCCGAAGCCGGCAAAACCTCCACGCTGCCCGTCATCGTCGCCAATGACGGCGGCGCCGACGCCGATGCGGTGCAACTCAGCGCGCAGGCGCCCTCGGGATGGCGTGTCGACTTCGAACCCAAAACCATCCCCCACGTCGCCGCCGGACAGCAGGTCGAAGTCCAGGCGCACATCACCCCTTCGCCGCGCTCGCTGGCCGGCGACTATATGGCCACCCTGAACGCCAACGCCGGAAGCCAGAGCGCGACCGGAGAATTCCGGGTCACCGTTGCCACATCCAGCCTGTGGGGCATCATCGGCGCGGTCATCATCGCCGTGGCGCTGTTGATCCTGGTGGGCGCCGTCGCGAGGTTCGGACGGCGATGAACGGCGCAATCATCGAAGCCACGCGGCTGACCAAGCGCTATGGCGCCGCGGTGGCGGTCAACGACATTTCTTTCTCCGTCGGTGCCGGCGAAATCTTCGGCCTGCTCGGCCCCAACGGCGCTGGCAAAACCACCACCATCCTGATGCTCCTGGGCCTGACGGACCTCAGCGCCGGCCAGGTGCGCGTCATGGATCGCGACCCCCAGCGCGAACCCCTGGCCGTCAAGCGCCAGCTGGGCTACCTGCCCGACGCCGTCGGCTTCTACGACCAGCTATCGGCCCGCGACAACCTTGCCTATACCGCGCGCCTGCTCGGCCTGCCGGCCGGCGAGCGCGACAGGCGCATCGATGCCGCGCTCGCGCGCATGCGCCTGTCCGACGTCGCGGACCAGCGCGTCGCCACGTACTCGCGCGGCATGCGGCAGCGCCTGGGCCTGGCGGAAATCGTCGTCAAGCAGGCCCGCGTCGCCATCCTCGACGAACCCACCTCCGGGCTGGACCCGCAGGCCACCGAAGAATTCCTCGATCTGATCCGCTCGCTCAAAACCGACGGCGTCACCGTACTGCTCTCTTCACACCTGCTCGACCACATGCAGCGCGTCTGCGACCGCGTCGCCCTATTCCGCGGCGGACGCATCGCCCTCATGGGCACCGTGGCCGAACTCGCGCGGCAGGTACTGGGCGCCGGTGCGACGGTGGAAGTCGAAGCCGACGGACCGGCACTGCTGGAACACCTGTCTTCCGTACCCGGCGTCCAGGCCGTACAGGCCATCGCCCCCGATCGCTTCCGCCTCCTGGCCCAGGACGACGTCCGCGCCGACGCCGCCCGCGCCGTCGTGCAAGCCGGCGGCAACCTGCGCCGGCTCTCCGTGGACCTGCCCAGTCTGGACACCATCTACAACCGCTTCTTCCAGAACGAAGCCATGCAATCCGGGGAGGCCGCTCATGCGACAGCGTGAAGGTTCGCCGTGGACGGGAGTCGGCACCGTCGCCTTGAAAGAACTCGCCGACCATCTTTCCAGCGCCCGCATGCGGGTCCTGGAATGGCTCATCATCCTGACCGCCGCCGCGGCGCTGTACGGCGCCTTCACGCAAATACGCAGCACCACGGCGGAAGACCCCTTCGTCTTCCTGCGGCTATTCACCGTCGCGCGCGCGCCCATGCCATCGTTCGCCGCCATCCTGGGATTCCTCATCCCGCTGGTCGCGATCGGCCTGGGCTTCGACGCCATCAACGGCGAATACAGCAGACGCACCATGAGCCGCCTCCTCGCGCAGCCCATCTACCGGGATGCGCTCCTGCTCGGCAAATTCCTCGCCGGCCTGGGCACACTCGCCATCTGCCTGCTCTGCCTCTGGCTCCTCGTCATCGGCCTGGGCCTGCTCCTGCTCGGCGTGCCCCCCAGCGCTGCGGAAATCGCCCGCTCGCTCATCTTCCTGGCGCTCGCGCTGCTCTACGCCGGCGTCTGGCTGGCCGTATCGATGCTGCTATCGGTCATCTTCCGCTCGGCCGCGACATCGGCGCTCATCGCCCTGGGCCTCTGGCTATTCATGGCCCTGCTCTGGCCCATGCTCGCCCCCGCCATCGCCCAGGCCATCGCCCCGCCCAGCCTCGCATCCCAACTGCTGGGGCAGCCCGACCTGCACACCCTGCAATGGATACACGCCCTGCAGCGCCTATCGCCCACGCAGCTATTCAGCGAATCGGTCATCGGCGTCCTCAGCCCCATGACACGCACGCTGGGCCCCATCTTCCTGGACCAGCTGGAAGGCGCGGTCATGGGCACCCCCCTCGCGCTAAGCCAAAGCCTGGGCATCATCTGGCCCGAGGCAGTCGGCCTGATCGCCGCGGTCATCCTGCTCTTCGCGCTGGCATACGTAGCCTTCCAAAGACAGGAGGTCCGCGCCTGATCCCACAAACGCCACCGCCGCCGCAAGTAACGACGGCGGCGGTGGCGATGGCGATGGCGGCAGCGACAACGATGGCGGCAATGGCGGGCCAGTGGCAGTAGCAGTGGCAGCAGTGGCAGCAGTGGCAGCGGCGGCGGCAGAGGCAGACGACAACAGCAGCACCGCCCCCCCAAGCCGCCGCTCCCCAACCCACCACGTAGCTGCATCGAGGCCGCGCAGGGCGGCCTCGATGCAGCGGGCGCCAGCAAATCTTCCACCGGCAGCACCCACCACCCACGAAGCGCAAGAACCCAACTCTCGCCAGCGCCCGTAATTAAGGCAAACCGGAGTCCGGCGGGGGTGGTGCCTGTCGGGGCCAGCCCGTTGAGGCCGAGCGAGCGGAATCGAAGGAAGGCGAGGCGCGGACGCCCTCGCCAAGAACACGACACGCCACCGCCCGCCGGACGAGATCAGCGACGCGGTGCCCGGCGCCCGGGCGCCGGGACGGCCGATCGGGCTGGCCCCGACAGGCGCCACCCCCGCCGGACGGGATCAACAAGACATCGACCGACGGCAGCCATCAACGGACGGCATCAGCAAAATACCCACCAACAGCAACCATCAACAGACAGCACGAGCAAGAGCCCCCCTACCCCCTCCCCACACACTTCTCATAAAGCCCCAACATCTCCCCCCCCGGGTCATACCGCGCCTTCAACCCCGCATACGCCCCCATCCCATAAGCCCGCTCGAACTCCTCCCAAGTCATATAAACATCCGAATACAGCGACTTAATCCCCCCACACCGCAACACCTCCCGCTCGATCAGCCGGTTGTAATGCCCCGCCGGATGCGCGGCACGACTCTCCACCACATCCCAAAACCCGAAATTGACATAAAGCTCCCCCGGCCGCACCGGATACAGCGTAAAACTCCCCTGCGAACCCGGCACCCGAATCGGACACACCCAAATCGGCAGCACCCCGATCTCGCGCAGCAGGAACTCCAAAAACCGCCCCACCTCCCCGATCGGAACATCCACATCCTGGATCACCGACTCCGTATGCACCCCGCGCCATCGCGCCAGCCCGCGAGTCAGCCCCAACCGCGAATTCAAACGCATCAACCGCGTATACGTCCGCGAATTCAACCGCGATCGCCCATACAGCCGCCGCAGCAAAGGATGCTGCGCGCCCAAATTCTTCGAACACCAGAACCAATCCGTATCCCATCGCCAGAGATACCCGTAAGTACTCAGATAATCGACCCGCTTCTCCAACAGCGAGCGATAGTAAATATGCTCGTAGGTATAGTCGCTCACCCGCTCGGCGCGCGCCGCGAACCTGCCGGTACTCAGCACCAGCGTATCGCCGCCGAACACCACCCCATCGACGAAATCGGCATCGCCATCGCACGCCAGCGCTAACGCATCGAAAAACGCATCGGCCGATCCATAACGCGCATGCTCCACCCGCACATACGGCTGCACGGGTATTGTCCGCATCACCAGCCGCAGCGCATACCCCAGCGTCCCGTAGGAATTGGCGAACCCGTAGAACAGATCGCGGTGCTCGTTATAGGGCGTACACGTCACGACATCGCCGCGCGGCAGCAGCACATCCAGCGCCAGCATCGTGTCGTGCGCCAACCCATGGCGGAAAGACGTCGCCTCGATCCCAACGCCCGCCACCGCCCCGCCCACCGTAATCGTCTTCAACTGCGGCACCACCGCCGGCATCACCCCGTGCGGCAACGTCGCATCCACCAGCGTCTCGTACGTCGCCAGCCCCTCCACCTCTACCGTCCCGGCGGCGGCATCGACGCGGTTCACATGGGTGAACGCGCTCAGGTCCAGGCGGCGCTTCTCGCCTTCCGCCCGATCGCGAAACAGATTGGAGGTCCGCTTGGCCAGCCCCAGCGGCGCGCCCGCGCCATCCGGCGCGCGCCGCAGCGCCGCGCGCAATGCATCGAGGCGCCGGCCATAAGCGTCAACGGTCATACAGGTGCGCACGCGACATGGGATAGTTCGCCCGCGTAATGTTGCCCTTGCTGAAAACGATCTGGAACAAATGTGTATAACCCTTGGGCAGCCGGAACATCTCGGCGCAGCCGACCAGATAAGTCATCCAGATGCGCCGGAAACGCTCGTCGAAACGGCGGGTATCCGTCGCGCGTATGGCGTCCCAATTGCTTTCGAAGCGGCTTGCCCAGGCATCCAGCGTCGGCGCATAGTGCCGGCGCAGATTCTCGATATCCACCACCTCCAGCCCCGCCCGTTCCATCTCCACGATGACGTCGGCCAGACTGGGGATCCAGCCGCCCGGGAACACGTGCTTGCGAATGAAAAGCTCGGTCTCGAACCGGCCCACATGGCCGATGAAATGCAGCATCCCCAGCCCGCCCGGCTTCAGGAAATCCGCGTGCGCGCGCACCACATCGCGCAACTGGTCGCGTCCCGCGTGCTCCAGCACACCGATCGACACCACCTTGTCGTACTGCCCGTCGACCTCGCGGAAATCCGCCTCGCGTACCGCCAGCTGCCCGCCCAATTGCCGGCGGCCGATCTCCTCGCGCAGCCAGTCCACCTGCTCCGTGGTGGTATTCAGGCCCACGCCCGATGCCTGGTGATGCTCCGCCGCATGGAACATGAAACCGCCAAAGCCGCAGCCGATGTCGATGAAGCGGTCGCCCGGCGACAGCCGGATCTTGCGGCACACGTGTTCGACCTTGTTGCGCTGCGCCTGCTCCAGCGTGCGCGTATGTTCGTCCCAATAGCCGCAGGTGTACATCATCAGGGCCTCGTCCAGCCACGGCTTGTAGAACGGCGTGCCCAGTCCGTAATGGAAGCGCGCGTTCGCCTTGGCACGGCCGATGTCGCTGTTCGCATACCGCACTTCATGCAACCGGTTTTCGGCCATATTCAATAGCCTTGGGCGGGTATCGAAGCCGCCGGACATGGCGGCGGCCAGGGCGGCATCCAGCTTATCGACATCGACCTGCTGGTCGAAATACGCCTCCAGCAATCCCATATGACCGCGCATCGCGGTGGCCGCCAGGGCGGCGCGCGTATGGAACGTCAGGGTAAAAGCGGGATCGCCGGTGCCCATGGCGTGCCTGATGCCACCGGGCATCTGCACCGCGAAGGGCGAGCCGGCCAGCATGCTCAGGTTTTCCAATGCACCGTTTAGAGCGAGAGACAGCGCCATCCGGAAATCCCTTACCCGGCGTAGGCCCCCGGGCCGTCGGGTCATTAGTCCAGGAAACAACCTGAACAACTCTACCCGGCCGCGGCGAGACGGCAAACACCCCTCATGGGGGGTTTACGTACCACCTGGCTACAAGTCGCTACCAGTTCATACGCCGCCATCCGTCAGGCGATACCAGCTCACCACGGCGTTCACGTACAGGCGCCGCAGGCCGTAAAGGGGGAAGGGCCGGATCTCCGACAGCGGCACCGGCAGGGCGTTGGCATCGCCGGTCGCGACATAGTCCGCCATGGCCTTGCCCATCGCCGTCTGCAGGCCCACGCCGCGCCCCTGACAGCCGATGTCGATCAACAGGCCAGGCGCGGGCTCATGCAAATGGGGCAGATAGTCCCGCGTAATGGCAACGCGCCCGCACCAGCGGAATTCGAAAGGCACCCCGGCCACCTGGGGAAACATCTTCACCATCACACGCTCGAGATGGCGCCAGTCCGCCACGCCGCGCGGCTCCCGGAAAGGACCGCGGCCGCCCATCAGCAGGCGTCCCTGGTGATCCAGGCGGAAATACAGCAGCAGGTTGCGGGTGTCGGAACATACCTGGCCTTGCGGCAGGATGCCGGCGCGCACCGCGTCGGGCAGCGGACGCGTGGCGACCTGGAAGGTATTGGCATCGATGATGGAGGGTTTCAGGCCGGGCCACAGATCCGCGCCATAGGCGTTGGTGCACATCACCACGCGGTCGGCGGTGACGGTCGAGCCGGACGCCGTGGTGGCAATCCACTTGCCGCCGTCGCGCTTCAGGGCGACGACCGGGCTGCCGGTATGCACCCTCGCCCCCGCGTTCATCGCGGCGCGGGCCAGGCCGCGCACATAGCTCAGGGGCTGTATGGTGCCGGCGCGGCCGTCTATCCAACCGCCCAGATATTTGTCGGTGCCGAGCAGGGCGGCCACCTGGCCGCGGTCCAGCGGACGCGCGTCGACGCCGCGCCGGGCCCATTGCGCCGCCCGCCGGTGCGCGACCTCCAGCGCCTGGGGTGTATGCGCGCCCTGGATCCATCCCGCCCGCACGCGCGGCACATCCATGCCGTGGCGTTCGATCAGGTCGAAAACGACATCGGCAGTGCGTCCGGCGAAGTCGATGACCCGCTCGCCATGCTCGGGTCCATATCGCGACAGCAGCTCGTCCGGGTCGTATTTCAGGCCGGGGATGACCTGGCCGCCGTTGCGGCCCGAACCGCCGAAGCCTATCTCGCGGCCTTCCAGCACCACCGCCTGGATACCGCGCTCGGCCAGGTGCAGGGCGGTGCTCAGGCCGGCGTAGCCGCCGCCGATCACCGCCACGTCGGCACGCGCGGCGCCGGCCAGCGCATCGGTAGGGGGCGGCGCGCCGGCCGTCGCGGCCCACAGCGAAGGCGACAGGGGGAACGGTTCCTTCCCGCCGCGATACGGCGCGGCGGGGTTTCCCAGGAGAGCATCGTGCGACATGCGTAGTCCTTACATGGGATGCAGCACGCGCCGCAGGAAATCCTGCGTGCGCGGATGATTGGGGTGGTTCAGCACCTCGCGCGCGGCGCCCTGTTCCACCACCACGCCGGCGTCGAAGAACAACACGCGATCGGCCACTTCGCGGGCGAAGCTGATCTCGTGCGTGACGACGACCATGGTCATGCCGTCGTCCGCCAGCTTGCGCATGACACCCAGCACATCGCCCACCAGTTCGGGATCGAGCGCCGACGTCGGTTCGTCGAACAGGATCGCCTTGGGCTGCATCGCCAGCGCCCGCGCGATGGCCACGCGCTGCTGCTGTCCGCCCGACAGCTGCGGCGGGTGGGCGTGTTCCTTGTCCGCCAGCCCGACACTGGCCAGCAGCTCGCGGCCGCGCTCGGTGGCCTGTTTGCGCGGCTCTCCCTTGACGTAGATCGGCCCTTCGATCACGTTCTCCAGCGCCGTTCGATGCGGGAACAGATTGAAGCGCTGGAACACCATGGCTACCTGGGTGCGTATCGACACGATGGACGCCGCGTCGCAGTCCACCCGCTGGCCGTCGATCGAGATCTCGCCTTCCTCGTAGCGCTCCAGTCCGTTGATGCAGCGCAGGATGGTGGACTTGCCGGACCCGGACGGCCCGATCACGCACACCACTTCCCCCTTGCTGATCTCCGCGTCGATGCCCTTGAGCACCTCCAGGGCGCCGAAACGCTTATGTACGCCTCGCATCGTAATCATCGGTCGGCTTTCCTCATTTCGCGGCGTTTCTCTTTTCCAGATGCCGGACCAGCAGAATGAGCGGCACGCACATCACCAGGTACATCAGCGCGACCAGCGTGAACACGGTGGCGTTCTTGAACGTCGATACCGCGATCAGCTTGCCCTGCAGGGCCAGTTCCGCCACCGTGATGGTGGACGCCTGCGACGAGTCCTTCAGCATCATGATCATGATGTTGCCGTAGGGCGGCAGCACGATGCGCACCGCCTGCGGCAACACCACGCGCCGCATCGTCAGGCTCCAGCTCATGCCCATCGACATGGCCGCCTCGATCTGCCCGCGATCGATCGCCTCGATGCCGGCGCGGAAGTTTTCGGCCTGGTACGCCGAATAGGCGATGCCCAGGCCGATGATGGCGGCCTGCACCGCCGTCAGCGATATGCCGGCGTCCGGCATCACGAAGTAGATGTAGAACAGCAGCACGATGATGGGGATGCCGCGCAGCACGTTGATCAGCCCCGCGCTGAACCGGGCCAGCGCCTTGATGCCGGAGACCCGCATCAAGGCCCACACCAGGCCCAGCACCGTCGACAAGGCCAGCGATCCCACCGTGACCAGGATGGTCAGCTTGGCGCCCTGCAACAGGATGGGAAGGTATTCCCTCGCATCCTGGAAAAATTCCATCATCGTGTTATCCCCTATCGGCCACGGCTACCGGGCTTCAGGCCAGGCCCCATTTCTTCAGGATGGCGTCTATCGTGCCGTCGCTCTTCAGCTTCTTCAGCGCCGTGTCGATCTTGTTCATCAAGGCCGTGTCATCCTTGCGGGTCGCGATACCCACGCTGCCGGTGACGGCGGGCTTGTAGCTCTTGACCATGCGCAGATTGCCGAAGGCGCCGCCGGTGTTCTGATTGATCGTATAGGCCGCGATCGGGTAATCCATGAAGCCGCCCTGGATGCGGCCGGCATTGACGTCGCGCATCATGTCGGGCGGATTGTCATACAGCTTCACTTCCTTGAACACGCCGCTGTCCTGGATGGGCTTGACGAACGCCGTGCCGACCTGCACGCCCACGGTCATGCCTTTCATGTCGGCGAAACTCGTGTATTCCTTGGTATCGCTCTTGGGCACCATCAGGCCTTCGCCATAGGTGTAGACCGGGTCGGAGAATGCCACCACCTTCTGGCGCTCGGGCGTGATGAACATCGCCGCGGAAATCACATCGATGCGCTTGGACTGCAGCGAGCCGATCAGCGCGGAAAACGCCATCGGTTCGATTTCCACCTTGAGCCCGGTCTCCTTGCCCACCGCCTTCATGATGTCCACCATCACGCCTTCGATGCTGTTGGTCTTGGTATCCAGGAAGGTGAAGGGGCTGCCGGTAGGCGTGGAGCCGACCTTCACCGTGGTTTGCGCGACGGCGCCGGCGGCCATGGCCAGCGACAGCGTGGCGAAGGCGGATAGGGCAATGGATCTTAGCTTCATGAGTCGTCCTTGATCGATGAGGTGGAATGGAACCGCGTGACGTTGCTGCCGATACGTTTATGCCGATACCTTGCTGCCCGATGCCTGTGCCGATGCCGCGGCGGGCGGCCTAGCGCCGCCGCCCTCCTTCCCGCGGGCGGGGCGGCGATGCACCGGCATCCTCGCCGGCATCGGCCGCGATATTACTGATGGCCCAGATCACTTCCGTGCGGGTATCGCCGGGATTGCGCCAGCGCCGCGGCGTGCGGCTGGCATAGCAGAAACTGTCGCCCGCGCGCAGCAGCATGACGCGGTCTTCGATGCGCAGCTCCAGCAGTCCGCTCAGCACCACGCCCACCTGCTCGCCCTTGTCCGTCACGAACAGATCGTCGCCGGTGGAGCCGCCGGGGGCGATGGAGATGCGGCACAGATCCATGGTGCGCGCCGCGGGCGGCGTAACGACTTCCTTGGCTATGCCCTTCTCGTCGATGCGCACCATGCGATGCGCGCCGGCGCGCTCGACATTGCCGCCGGACGCCGTCTCGTCCCACTCCGAATTGCGCAGCAGCGTATCGGGCGACACATTCAGCTCGCGCGAGAGCGCATGCAGCGTTTTGACGGAAATCGAGCTCAGGCCGCGTTCGATCTGGCTCAACAAGCCCAGGGACATGCCGCAGGCCTGCGCGACGTCGGCCAGCGACCGGCCCTGGCCTTTGCGCAATTGCCGCAGTTGCTCTCCCAGCCACAAATCCACCAGCGAATGCGCCTGGCGCACCGGCTGCGGACGGGCCGCCGCCTGGGCGACCGGCGATGCGCGCGGTTTACGGGTGGCCATCGATATGGGCATGGGAATGAAAATTTCACGATTTTGCAATTTTCAATGCTAGTGGCGCCCCACTGCCGGCCACAACCTAGGGACATCCCGCGCTTGCCCCTTGCGGCCGCACTGGCTTTGGAACATCATCGCGGCACCGGCGAAATGCGCCGGCGTGTGCAGGGGCGGCAAGGCGGTCGCGCGAGCATGCAAGACGGCACGCAGCCGGCCCTCGTATCGGAGGACATCATGCTTTTTCGACATCGCACGTTGATCATCGCGGCTTGCGCCCTGGCATTGAGCGCATCCGCCGCCATGGCCCAGACCACCGCGCCCGCCAAAGCCCCCACCCCGCAACAAAAGCGCATGAGCGAATGCAGCGCGGCCAACAAAGGCAAGACCGGGGATGCCTACAAATCGGCGATGAGCGCCTGCCTGAAAGGCGAAAAGCCCGCGGCCACGCTGACGCCGCAGCAACAGAAAATGAAAGACTGCAATGCCGAGGCCACCAAGCAGTCGCTGAAAGGCGACAAGCGCAAGGCCTTTATGAGTACCTGCCTGAAGGGCTAGGGACGGCGATAGCACCGCCTGCCGGCCGTGCTATCCGCTTGCCCGGCGCGCCGCGCCGGCCTGGCGCGAAGCGCGCTTCGGCGGCGACAGGCTTCAGCCTATCGATGTTCCCACGATGGCGCCCGCGCCATAGGTAATCCCGGCCGCGGCCAGGCCGATAATAAGCTGGCGCACCGCCGAAAACAGCGCGCTCCGTCCCGTGAACAGGCTGGTTCCCGCCCCGATGACGGCCAGCGCCAGGCCGCTCGCGGCAAGGCTGGCGACCAGCGCGGTGCGTCCGGATAGAAACAGGAACGGCGCGACGGGAACGATGGCGCCCGCCGAAAAAAGCAGGAAGGACCAAATCGCGGCGGTCCACGCGGAACCCCCGAGTTGATCGGGATCGATCCCAAGCTCCTCCCGCGCCAGCGTATCGAGCGCGGTGTCCTCATTGCCAAGCAGCTTGTCCGCCAGCGCCCGCGCCTGCGGTTCGGCGATGCCTTTGGCCTGGTAGATAAGGACCAGCTCCTCGCGCTCCTCGTCGGGCACCTCTCGCAGTTCTTCTGCCTCGGTGGCGATCTGGCTCTGATAGAGCTCGCGCGAGCTGGTAACCGATAGCCACTCGCCCATCGCCATCGAACAGGCGCCGGCGAGCAGGCCCGCCAGACCGGTAAGCAGCAGCGTCTGCTGGGCGGCCGCCGCGCCGGCGACGCCCATGACCAGGCTCATGTTCGAGACAAGCCCGTCATTCGCGCCGAGCACCGCGGCGCGCAGCGTATTGCCGCCACCGCGATGGCGGCCTTCCAGCAGCGCCAGCGTGGGGCCGGAGAGGCCGCCCTTGCCGGCGGCCGCGCGCATCAGAAGCGCGTGCGAGCGTTCGTCCGCCGGCAGGCCCGCGCCCCGCGCTTCCGGCTGGTCGTCATAGGCGGCGCTGTCGCGCGTCTCGTTCGCGGCCAGCGTCGGCAGCACGAAAGCGGGGCCGAACCGCCGCGCCAGCCACGCCAGGATACGTGCCCGCGCGGAAGGCGTTGGACGGAATTGCGCCCCTTGCGCCTCGATCCGCTTGCGCCAGAAATCGCCATGCGCCTGTTCGACGGCGGCGAGCCGGCGAAATACCTCGGCGAGCTTGGGATCGGCTTCGCTCTCCGCGAGCGCCGCGTAGATCGCCGCGCCGTCGACCTCGCCCTGAAGATTGGAACGATAGCGCGGAAGGGCATTGGGTTTGGCCATGGTCGATATGCCTCGATGTGCGGTTTGACGGGACATAAGCCTGAGAGGCTGCCCGGGAAGGTTATTTTGGATTGCACGGCTTGCGCAACATCAGCCGGACACGCGCAAGCTCGAGGAAGGCGAGCGCCATGCCGGCCCCCAACGGGCCCCGCCGGCGGGGAACGACTTGCCCGCCGACGCTGGATGGGCCTATCGTTGCGTGGGCGCCAGGCCCGCCACCGCACCGAACCCTTCCAGGAATTCCCATGACCGCACAACCCGTCCCGCTGGATCCGCGCATCGTCCAGGCCCTGTCCCACGTGACCACCGCCACCCTGACCACGGTCCTGCTGAAGAAAGGTTTGCGCAACGTCTGGATCCGCGGCGCCGCGCCCCTGCGCGGCGACAGCCCGCGCATCGTCGGGCGCGCCTTTACCCTGCGCTTCGTGCCCGCACGCGAAGACCTGGCCACACCGGCTTCCTGGGCCTCGCCCATCTCCACGCGCGCTGCCATCGAAGCCATGCCCGCCGACTGCATCGCCGTCGTCGATGCCCTGGGCGTGACCGACGCCGGCATATTCGGCGACATCCTGTGCGCGCGCATGCGCAAGCGCGGCGTGGCGGCGCTGGTCACCGACGGCGTGGTACGCGACGTCGCGGGGGTCCTCGGCACGGAGCTGCCCGTCTGGTGCCGCGGCGCGGCTGCGCCCCCTTCCGTGGCCGGGCTGACTTTCGTCGGCTGGCAGGAACCGATCAGTTGCGGCGGCGTCGCGGTCTTTCCCAACGACGTCATCGTGCTGGATGCCGACGGTGCGGTACTGATCCCCGACGCCTTGCTGGACGATGTGGTGCAGGCCGCCGTCGAACAGGAACAGCAGGAAACCTGGATCATGGAACAGGTGGAAAGCGGCGCCCCCTTGCCGGGCCTGTATCCCCCCAACGCCGACAACCAGGCCCGCTACCAGGCATGGCGCGCGCAACGCGCCGCCAAGCCATCCTGAGGGGGCGGCGCGCGTCAGTCCTGCAAGCCGCGCACGTTGCGATACGCGCAGTGGCGCGTATCGACATAGCGCCGGCGAAATTCCACCGGTTGGTCCTGGAAGGTATATGCCGTGCGCTCCACCTGCAGGACGGCCGCCCCAGGCTTCAGGCCGAAGGCACCGGCCACGGCATCGTCGGCCTCCGCGGCCGTCAGGTCTTCCGACACGCGGACCACCGAGACGCCATAGCGTTCCTGGTAGTAGCCGTAGATGGAGCCGCGCCGCGCCGCGAAGTCCTGCGCCGATAGATCGGCGAAGACCTTCGTAGGTATCCACAGGCGGTCCAGCATCACGGGCACGCCATCCATCCGCCGCAGGTTCTCCACGCGGACGATCGAGCCGCCGCGCTCGATGCCGAACAGGGCGGCGAAACGCGCCGTGGCGCGTTCCTTGGCGAAGGACAGCAGTTCCGCCGTTACCTTCACCGGCGTTCCCGCCGCGTCGACATAGTTGAAATACAGATCGAATGCGTGGTCGTCGGTGAAGCGCGCCACTTCGGTACCGCGGCCGGCCCGCCGCGTCAGCAGGCGTTCGGCCACCAGCTGTTCCACCGCGCGCCGGATGGTGCCGATCCCCACGCCGAACAGCCGGGCCAGTTCGGGCTCCGGCGGCAGGCGGTCGCCGGCGACCCAGACGCCGGTGCGCAGGCGATCGACGATGCCGGCACGGACGATTTCATAAAGGGGCTGGTCGAAAGAGGGCGCGCTGGCGGGCATGGCGGGGATGGCACAAAGGGGCAAGCCGGCATTCTACCAATTCGAATCATTCGAATGATTCGCTTGACCACGCCACGACATCGATCCTACACTTGCCGCAGGACATGCCGGCCGGCATGCGCCCCAAGGAGGACGAAAATGCCAAATCCCATCAAACATATCGCCTTCCGGGTAGAAGACCTGGACAAGGAAAGCGCGTTCTACGAGAACGTATTCGGCTACACGCACGTCAATACTGTGCGGCGCAAGGGCAAGCGCGGCGACCATATTTCGCGCCATCTGACCGACGGCTACATGGACCTGACGCTGATCCACTACGAATCGGCCGACGCGGACGAGGCGGAGTTCGCGGGCCCCTCGCCCTGCATCCATCACATCGGCATGGAAGTCGACGATCTGGACGCCTTCATCAAGTCGATCGCCGAAAACGGCGGGGAAATCCTGACCGAGCCCGGCCATCTGCCGGTGAAGTTCCGCTCACCGGGCGGTCCGGTGGCCGAGGTCGTGCCGCGCAAGCGCTGGGAAAGCGAAACACTGGCCGCCGGCGTGCACGGCGAAGTCCTGCGCTAGGGCGTATCGGGCGCGCGGGCCGGGCCGCCCTTCAGGCGGCCGCGTCCAGCGCGGGCACGTCGGCGGGCGCGGCCGATGCCAGTGTCATCTGGTACAACGCATCGATCAGGTGCGACGGATAGATGGCGCCGACCAGGATGCGCGTGTCATCGACCACCGGTACGCAGGCGATGCCGCGCGCCATGGGCTTGGCCAATTCGATCGCGGGCATGGCGGGCGTCGCGAAGGCGATCTCCGAACGCATGCAATCGCGCACGGTCAGGGCCGGCGCCGCCAGACCCGGCACGGGTGCCAATTCCAGCCGCGCCTTGCGGGCGACGGCATCGCCATGCGATAGCAATCCCAGCAATTTCCCTTGCCCGTCCACGACGGGCAGCGCGGAAAGGCGGTGCCGATCCAGCGCGCGCATCGCCTGGTCCAGGGCCTCATCATCGCGCACGACCGCGACGTCCTGCGCCATGACATGGCCGCAGTCCAGAGAGCCGAAGCGCCGCAGGCTGGCACGGCGCTCCGCTTCCAGGACGATGTCGGCCAGGTCTTCCCTGCTGATGTCCAGCAGCTGGCCATGGCTGCGCAATGCGTCATCCAGATCGGCGCCGGTAAAGCCCAGCCGGGTGGCCGCCGCGGCGTTCAGCGCGGCCGGCGCCATGCCGACATGGCGGTGGGGATAGTTGCGGCGGAACACGCCATTGAAGACGATCGCGATGCACAGCAGCACCGCGGAATTCAGCGCGACGGGATACAGTGCATAGGCATAGCCCAGCTTGGCGATGGACGGGCCGCCCAGCACGGCGGTCAGCGCCACGGCACCGCTGGGCGGATGCAGGCACCGCAGCGAGAACATCACCGCGATGGCGGCGGCGGCCGCGCACGCGGCCGCCAGCCCGGGATCGGGCAACCATTGCGCGAAGAACACGCCCACCAGGGCCGCGCTGACGTTGCCGGCCATCAGCGACCAGGGCTGCGCCAGGGGACTGGCCGGCGCGGCAAAGACCAGCACGGCCGACGCCCCCATCGGCGCGATGAACCACGGATTGGCCTCACCCAGCGCGTGGCGGGCGATCCATTCCGTGCATAGCAGGCCCAGCAGCGCCCCCACGGCGCCAAGGAACTTATCGCGTGCGCTGGCGCCAAGCGGCGCGGGCGCGAATGCGCTCAATCCATGCTTCAACCAGCTCGACACGTGGCGTCTCCAAGCCGCACGCCGATTGATCGATAAACGGAATCCAACGGGATGGCACGCGGGCAGCCGGCAAATCTAGCACGGTCCTTCATGCCTGGAAGGCATGTGCTTATGCGGCCTTCACGCGGGTATCGGGTGGTTCGGCGCGAAGCGCGCGCGGTACTGCTGCGGCGTGACGCGCAGGCGGCGCAGGAACAGGCGACGCAGGTTCTGCTCGCTGCCGTGCCCGGTATCGGCCGCGATGCGTTTCAGCGGAGCCGGACTGGCTTCCAGCGCCCGGCACGCCGCCTCGAAACGCATGCATTCCACTGTTTTCGCTGGTGTGCGGCCCACCGCCGCCGCATACGCCCGCGCGAAGGTGCGCGGCGCCATGCCGGCCTGTTCGGCCAGGCGCTCCACCCGCAGATCCTCGTGCAGGTGGGCGACCATCCATGCATGCAGTTCGGCGAACTGCGCCTGTCCCGCGCCATGCTGCGCCAGCAGGGGCACACTGAACTGCGATTGTCCGCCCGGCCGCTTGATGAACATCACCATGTCGCGCGCCGCGGCCAGGGCGGTGCGATGGCCCAGATCCGCCTCGACCAGGGCCAGGGCCAGGTCGATGCCCGCGGTCACGCCCGCCGACGTCCATATCCGGCCCTGGCGGATGAAGATCGGTTCGGCATCGACGAGCAGACCCGGGTGCATGACCTGCAGGCGCTGCGCCCAACGCCAGTGCGTAGTCACGCGCAGTCCCTGGAGCAGGCCGGCTTCGGCCAGAAGAAAGGTGCCGGTGCACACCGAACAGACCCGGCGGGCCGCCGCGGCCCGGCCGGCGATCCAGCGGACCAGGGCGGGTTCCGCCACGGGCTGGCCGTCCGGGCTGCCGCCCGGCACGATCAGCGTATCGATGTCGCGTCCGTCCAGCGCGGCCAGCGGCACGGTGTCGATCGCGACCCCCGCGCCCGTCAATACCGGTCCGCCGGTCTCCGACGCGACGACGGTCCGGTAAGGCGTGGCGGCCCATTCGCCGGATGCCACCGCCTGTCTTGCGGCGGTCTCGAACGCCTGCACCGGGCCGGAGATATCC
This sequence comes from Bordetella sp., assembly GCF_057362025.1. NCBI lineage: Bacteria > Pseudomonadati > Pseudomonadota > Betaproteobacteria > Burkholderiales > Alcaligenaceae > Bordetella > Bordetella sp. Next base: position 87,032 of record NZ_JBMQQZ010000059.1, read on the forward strand.
AGCAGGTTCGCGCCACGGTAGCTCAGCATCACCACCAGGCGGCGATCCGCCGGCCATGCATCGTCATGCGGGTCCTGCCTATCGCCTGTCATCTTCCCTCGATTCCGTCATGCCGCCACCCCTGCCGCGCGGACCCGCCGCGTCGCCATATGCCACCACAAGGTCATGCCGGTGGCCAGGGCGATCACCGGCAGCATAGCGGCATTCAGGGCAAACCATCCGAATCGATCCAGCGCCGGTCCCGCCGCCAGCGTGGCCAAGGCCGTCGCGATATAGCGCACCAACTCCGCGCAGCCCTGGGTGGCGGCGCGTTCGGCCGGACGATAGGAGCGCGCCAGCAGCGTGGTCCCGCCCACGAACATGAAATTCCAGCCGACGCCCAGCGCGAACAGCGAGACGTCGAACGCGGCCAGGCTGGTGGACGCCATGGCGGCCAGTGCGCTGATGACGTTCAGCGCCATGCCGGCATAAAGCACCGGCGCCAACCCGGCGCGCGCGATCAGCGCGCCGGCGAAGAACGACGGGGCGTACATACCCACCAGGTGCCACTGGATGATGCCGGCTCCCTGGTCCATCGTGTGCGAACAGGCCACGGCCGCCAGCGGCGCCGCCGTCATGACGGCCATCATGGACACGGAGCCGACCACGTTGTTGGCCACGGCAGCCACGAACACCGGTTGTCGCGCGATCTCCGCCAGCGGACGCGCCGGCGGGGCGGCCGCGTCCGTGCCGGCCGCCTCGGCCGTCGGCGCGTCCCGATATCCCAGCAGCAGGATCGCCGCCGATGCACCGCCCAGCAACGCGACCATCAGATAGGCCCCCGCGAACAACGCCGCGGGAAACAGATCCTTGGCCCAGGCCGCCAGCGCGGGGCCAAGTATGGCCGCCACGACACCCCCTGCCAGCACCATGGAAATCGCGCGGCTCTTCGCGGCGTCGCCGACGGCGTCGGCCGCCGCCAGCCGGTAGTACTGAGCGAAAGCCTGGAAGACGCCCACGGCCGCGGTGCCGCAGCAGAACGCCCAGAAATCGCCGTGGAAAACGGCCCAGACGGATACCAGCCCGCCCACGCCGCCGGTCAAGGCGCCCAGCACGAATCCCGCGCGCCGCCCCCAGCGCTGCAACAGGAAGGACGCGAACCAGGTCGTCACCGCGCCGGCTACCGTGATCAGGGCGAAGGGCAGGGTGGCCAGCGCCTTGTCCGGCGCCAATTGGTAGCCCGTCAAGCCGGTCAGCGTCAGGTCGATGGATATCGCGCAGGTGAACAACCCCTGGCACATCGCCAGGACGCGGGCGTTGCGCGCCCCCCGGACAGCGGTCGTGGACATCGTGGAAGCATTCCGTTCATGCGGCGCCGGCATGGCGCCGCCCACGAACAAGACTATCGGCCGGACCGCGCGCACGTGCGACAACAAACCTTCTTTTCCTGCCAAAACGGGGCCGGTCCACGGCACCCGATAGTTCGCCGCGCGCCGGGTGGACGCGCGGTAACCGTCACGCCGTCCGGCCAGCTGGCCGGACGCGAGGCCTTCGGACTGGATTGACCCTGGCGCCCCCCCCGCAGCGGATCGCGCGCGTCGATCAACGCCGGCCGGACGCGTATCGGGAAAGCAGATCCCGCAGCCCGGCGCGGTCCTGCTGCGTGGCCAGCCCCACCGATACCGCGAGTTCTTCCCCTTCCTTCAGCGGCCGGTAGCTGACGCCGGCACGCTTCAAGGATGTGAAAGAGCGCGGCAGCAAGGCAAACGCTTCGCCGTTGGCCACCCCCGCCAGCAGAACATGGTGATCGGCGGGTTCGCGCAGCGTGCGCGGCTCGAAGCCGTGGCGGCGGAACACTGCATGGCAATGGTCGAAGAATGCAGGCTGGCGCGCGCGTTCGAACATGAATAGCCTTTCCTGGGCAAGATCGGCCAATGACAAGGTCCTGCGCCGGGCCAGGCGATGCGAGCTGGACAGGGCGACCACCATGGACTGGCGGTCCAGCACGGTGACGGCCAGGCCTTCCGTCTCGGTAGGCAGCGCGATCAGCGCGGCATCCAGCTGGCGGGCGCGCAATCGCCGCACCAGCCTGGGCGAGGTATCGGACACCGCGATCACCGTATCGAAACGCCCCGACGCTTCGATGCGCGCCACGAGCCCATGAAACCACGGCGGCTCCACTGCGCTCGTCATCCCCAGCCGCAGGCGGGTGGGCAAGGCGGGCGCCGCCACGCTGGCCTGCGCCTGCACCAGCAGCGACATGATCTTGCGGGCATAGGGCAGCAGGCGTTCGCCCGCCGCCGTCAGCCGCACCGATCGGGTATCGCGCAGGAAAAGCGGCGTCCCCAAGCGGTCCTCCAGCTGGCGTATGGCCCGGCTCAACGGCGGCTGCGAAATATGCAGGCGTTCCGCCGCCTGACGGAAGCTCAAGGTATCCGCCACCGCCAGGAACAATTCGACGCCACGCGAATCGAGCGCTTTATTCATACCGAAAAGGTATCACGAAAACGGTCATTCCCGTCCGCCGCGCCTGCCCATAGAGTTGCTCCCACGGCTGCGCGCATCCCCGCGCCGGCTTCCGGTAAACGCGCATGCACATGCAAAAAGGACAGGAACCATGACCTCCCAGCGATACATCACAGGATTGGAGCAACTGCGCAAGGTGGACGGCGACACGGGCGTTGCGGTCGTCGAGACCTTGCGGCAGGCCTTCCCCGACTTCGCGACCTATGTGGTCGAATTTCCATTTGGCGACATTTACGCGCGGCCCGGTGTGGGCCTGCGCGAACGGGAACTTGCCGTGGTCGCCGCGCTGTGCGCACTGGGCAACGCCGCGGCGCAACTACGCGTGCACCTGCACGCCGCCCTGCATGTGGGCTGCACACCGGCCGAGATCGTGGAGATCGTCATGCAGACGGCGGTCTATGCGGGCTTTCCGGCCGCGCTGAACGGCCTGAGCGAAGTCCGGCACGTCTTCGGCGAACGCGGGATCGCGCTGCCGCTGGCCGCCGGCGGGCACGATACCGGCGTGTGACGGGCGCGACGCGACCGCTCGACAAGGTGAGTACTCCGGCGTTATTCTACTTGTATTGTTATCAATACAACTATACAGGAGACAACCATGCGGCCTTCCCGTCGTGCCCTCGCTTTCGCCCTCGCGGCCTTCGCCGCCGGCGCCCATGCCATCCCCGTCGCCGCGCAGACCGCGCCTCCCATCCGGCTGGTGGTCGGCGCCCCGCCCGGCGGCACCACCGACACCGTGGCGCGCAGCATCGGCGCCACCATGGGCAAGGAATTGGCACGCACCGTCATCGTGGAAAACCGGCCTGGCGCTGGCGGCAATATCGCCGCGGACTACGTCGCCAAAAGCGCGGCCGACGGCAACACGCTACTGGTCAGCTTCAGCAGCTTCTCGATCAACGCCAGTCTCTACAAAAACCTGCCGTTCGATCCACGCACGGATTTCACGCCCATCAGCATGCTGGCGACCGTCCCCAGCGTGCTGGTCACCCGCAAGGATTTCCCCGCCAACAACATGGCGGATCTCATCAAACTGGCGAAGGCGTCGCCCGGCAAATACACCATGGCCCTGGGCGGCATCGGCTCGTCCCTGCACATGGCGGGAGAACGCATGAAGATGATGTCGGGCCTGGACATCGTCAACGTCCCCTACAAAGGCACGACGCCGGCGCTTACCGACCTGCTCGGCGGCCAGGTGGACATGATGTTCGGCAGCACGCTCAACGTCATTCCCCATATCAAGAGCGGCGCCCTGAAAGCCATGGGCGTCAGCAGCGCCAAGCCGCTGGATTCGCTGCCCGGCGTGCCTCCGATCGGCGATACCATCAAGGGTTTCGAGTCCAACGCCTGGTTCGCGCTGTTCGGGCCGGCCAAACTGCCGGCGGACACGCTGGCCAGGCTGAACGACGCCGCGCGCAAGGCCGTCGCCGCACCGGATTTCCGCCGCCTGCTGGAAAAGGAATCCGCGTCCGCCGTCAGCAGCACGCCCGCGGAACTGAAGCAATTCGTCGACGAGGACATCGACCGCTACGCAGAAGTGGTGAAATTCACCGGCGCCAAGGTCGAATGACACCCGGCGCGCGGACCGACACCTGGCAACCGGAATGAACAGCCCGCTACCGCTTTATCACAAGGTCTATCTGTTGCTGCGCCAGCGCCTGCTGGACGGCGTCTACGGTACCGAGGAACCGCTGCCCGGAGAAAACGCGCTGGCGCAGGAATACGCCGTATCGCGCCTGACCGTGCGGCGGGCCCTGGACGCGCTGGCCCAGGAAGGCCTCGTCTCGCGGCGCCAGGGCCGCGGCACCTTCGCCCAGGCGCCGTCGCAGTTGTCGGCGCCGCAGCAAGGCGCCACGGTGGACGCGCTGATGGCGCATCTTGCGCGCATGGGCATGCGCACGCAGGTCAAGCTGCTGGAACTGGCGGTGGAACCCGCCACGCCGGCGATCGCCGCGCGCCTGGAAGTGGAGGCGGGCTCCGCCGTGCATCGGTCGCTACGCGTGCGCAGCCACCAGGGCGAGCCGTTTTCCTACCTGCAGACCTACGTCCCGGACGCCATCGGGCGCCGCATCTCGCGCAAGGCGCTGGGCAGCAAACCCTTGCTGCAGATCTTCGGCGAACTCGGTATCCGCGTATCGGGCGCCGAACAAAGCATCAACGCCGTGCTGGCCGAGCCGGCTGTCGCGCAGGCGCTGGACGTGCCGGTAGCCTCCCCGCTACTGAACATCCGTCGCGTGGTCCGCGACGCTGCCGGGCGCCCGGTCGAATACCTGGACGCGCGCTACCGGCCGGACCGGTTCGAGTATCGCCTGGACATGGCCGCGCACGAAACCGCGGGCGCGCCGGTGTGGCTGCCCGCCGGCCCGGGCGCGCCCTGAGGCCCCGCCACGACCGCCGCCGCCCTGCCCCCCCCGCCACAACGCCCTGACATCGTAGAGGCCCCCATGCCTGCCCAGACCCTGGCCCAAAAACTGCTTGCCGCCGCCAGCGGCCGCGACGCCGTCGCGACCGGCGACATCGTGACCTGCCGCGTGGACCTGGCCATGTTCCACGACTCCAGCGGCCCGCGCCGCCTCAAACCCATGCTGGAGTCCCTGGGCACCGGCATCTGGGACCGCGACAAGGTGGTCCTGGTGATGGATCACTATGTGCCGGAAGCCGACGACGAATCGCGCCGGATCGTACGCATCGCGCGCGACTGGGCGGCCGAACAGGCATTGCCGCACGTCTACGACTCGGTGGGCATCTGCCACGTGGTCGTGCCGGAACACGGCCATATCCGTCCCGGCATGCTGTGCGTAGGCGGCGACTCCCACTCGCCCACCGGTGGGGCATTCGGCGCGTATATGTTCGGCGTCGGCAGCACCGAGATGCTGGGCGTGGTGGCCAGCGGCGAGATCTGGATCCAGGTGCCGCGGACGCTGATGATGCACTGGGACGGCATGCTTGCGCCCGGCGTGACCGCGAAGGACATGATGCTGCACATGATAGGCCGCTTCGGCATGAACGGGGGCCGCTACCAGGCCGTGGAGTTCTGCGGCCCCGCCGTGCGCGCCCTTTCCATGCAAGAGCGCATGACGCTGTCGAACATGTCGGCGGAGATCGGTTCGCAGGTCGGCCTGGTCGCGCCCGACGAGAAGACCGTCGCCTACCTGGAGCAGGCCGGCGTGGCGCGAACCGTGGAGATCGAGCGCTGGCAGTCCGACCCCGAAGCAGACGCGGAACGCTACCGTTTCGATGCATCCACGCTGGCGCCACATGTCGCCGCGCCGCACAGCCCCGCCAATTCGCGGCCGGTCACGGACTATCCGCAAACGCCCATGCACGTGGCCTACATCGGCGCCTGTACCGGCGCCAAGCTGGAAGACCTGCGCGCCGCCGCCAGCGTGCTGCGCGGGCGGCGTGTCGCGCCCGGCGTCACGCTGATGGTCGCGCCGGCAAGCGCACGCGACCAGCGGCAGGCGGAAAGCGAAGGCGTCATGGCCGCGCTGGTGGACGCCGGCGCAGCGGTGCTGCCCAATTCCTGCGGTGCCTGTTCCGGCTACGGCGGATCCATCCCGGAAGGCGCCAACGTCATCGCCAGCACGGCGCGCAATTTCCAGGGCCGCATGGGGGCGCGCACGGCACAGGTCTATCTGGCCTCGCCCTATACCGTGGCCGCGGCCGCCGTGGCCGGACACCTTATCGATCCCAGGGAGATGCTGCAATGACCACCCACCGAGTCTGGCGCCTGGGCGCCGACATCGACACCGACCAGCTCGCGCCGGGCGCGTACATGAAATTCGCGCTCGATGAAATCGCTCGCCACTGCCTGGAGCGCGTGCGGCCGGAATTCGCCGCGACCGTCAGGCCGGGCGACGTTATCGTCGCCGGCCCCAACTTCGGCATCGGCTCGTCGCGCGAACAGGCCGCCTCGGCCCTGGTGGCGCTGGGGCTGCGCGCCGTCATCGCCCCCAGCTTCAGCGGCCTGTACTTCCGCAACGCGTTCAATGTGGGCCTGCTGCTGCTGACCTGCCCCGACGCCGAAGCCATCCAGGAGGGCGAACCGATCGCCATCGACCTGGATGCCGGGCACATCACGCGCGCCGACGGTACCCTCCTGGCCTGCGAACCCATCCCGGATTTCCTGCAAGACATGGTACGCGCCGGCGGCCTGCTCAATCTGCTCAAGCGCAGGCTGGCCGACGGCACGCTCAAACCCAATCCCATGAGGGCATGATGCCGAATACCCTGAAACAGCAACTCGCCGCTGGCCAATCCATCCTGGCGCCGGGCATCTATGACGCGCTGTCGGCCCTGATCGCCGAGCAGGCCGGGTTCGATGCGCTTTACCTGTCGGGCGCATCGATCGCCTACACGCGGCTGGGGCGTTCCGACGTGGGCCTGACCACCTATACCGAAGTCGAACAGACGCTGGCCCGCATTACCGAACGCGTCGCCTGCCCCGTCATCGTCGACGGCGACACCGGCTTCGGCAACGCGCTGAATGTACAGCGCACGGTGCGCGGCTTCGAGCGTGCCGGCGCGGCGATGATCCAGCTGGAAGACCAGGGCTTTCCCAAGCGCTGCGGCCACCTGAACGGCAAGGGCGTCGTGCCGGCGACGGAAATGCGCGGCAAGCTGCGCGCGGCCCTGGATGCGCGCCATAGCGCCGACACCCTGATCCTGGCACGCACCGATGCGCTCGCGGTCGAGGGGCTGGACGCCGCCCTGGACCGCGCCGAACAATACCTGGAATGCGGCGCCGACGCGATCTTCGTCGAGGCCCTGCGCACCGACGAGCAAATGGAAGCGGCCTGCAAGCGCTTCGGCAAGCGCGTGCCGCTGCTGGCGAATATGGTCGAGGGCGGCATGACGCCCGTGAAAAGCGCCGCCGAGCTCGCGGCCAAGGGATTTTCCATCGTCATATTCCCCGGCGGCACGGCGCGCGCCGTATCGCACATGCTGCAGCGCTACTACGGCAGCCTGCGCGAACACGGCACCACCGCGCCGTGGCGCGACGCCATGCTGGACTTCGACCAGCTCAACGCGCTGATCGGCACGCCGGAGCTGCTGGCCCTGGGCAAACGCTACGAGTAGTCGCGGCGCCGCTCAGTCGCGTTGCTCGATGGCGTCGACGCGATCCGGATAGAAGGCCAGGTGGCCCGCAATCTGCGTGACCGCGGGATACGGATGCTCGTAGGTCCATACGGCGTTGACGGCGCGCTCGCCGCCCTCGGCGATGCTGTAGTAGGCGCAATCGCCTTTGTAGGGGCAATACGTCGCGTGATCCGTGCGCCGCAGCAGCGACATGTCCACATCCTTGCGCGGGATGTACTGCACCGCGGGATAGGCGGCCTCGCGCAGGGTCAGCGCTTCGCGCGTATCGGCGATCACGCGCCCGGCCAGCGATACGACGACGCGCGCGGGGTTGCGCTCGATCGTGATGGGATGATCGGGGCCGGGCGTTTTAATGGGTTTCATGGGGCTTGTTCCTTCGCGAGGCGGATGAATATCGGCTGGATGTGCATCAGGCATGGGGGCGGAAGGGATACCGCCGTGCATGCGGAAAGGGTCATGGAACGCGGCCGTGCAAGCGTAAAAGTTCTTGTAGCGCAATTCGCAGAAGGGGCAGCCGCTCCCTTGGCACGACTCATGCATGGCGCCGCGCCAGAAGAAACATAATTTTTCATTTATGGCCCTATGCCCTTGTGTGCTCGGTTGCACTTCGATACCCTGATATACGCGAGCAGGGCAAATCGGTTGCATGCCCATCCATCGTAAGGCCTGGCAGCTTCATCCTGCGGCAAATCCACGAGAACAACAGGAGAATCGATGGCGATATCCACAGCCACTGAGCGTCCCCCCAAACACGTATTGAACCGCGCTATCGCCGCATCGGCGATCGGCAACGCGACGGAATGGTTCGATTACGGTATCTACGCCTACGGCGTGTCATACATTTCCGCCGCATTCTTTCCGGGCGACATGCAGCAAGCCACGCTATTCGCGCTGGCCACTTTCGCCATCTCTTTCCTGGTGCGCCCTTTCGGGGGACTGTTCTGGGGCCCGCTGGGCGATCGCCTGGGCCGCAAGGCTGTCCTGGCGCTGACGATCCTGCTGATGTCGGGCGCCACCGTGTGCATCGGCCTGATTCCCTCGCATCAAACCATCGGCCTATGGGCGCCCGCCCTGCTGATCCTGCTGCGCATGGTGCAGGGCTTTTCCACCGGCGGCGAATATGGCGGCGCGGCGACGTTCATGGCGGAATATGCGCCGGACAAGCAACGCGGCTTCTGCGGCAGCTTCCTGGAACTGGGCACGCTGGGCGGCTTCTCTTTGGGAGCGCTGCTGATGCTGGGCTTTTCCATGGCGCTGGACGATGCGGCCATGCATGCATGGGGCTGGCGCGTCCCGTTCTTCCTGGCGCTGCCCATGGGCATGATAGGCATGTACCTGCGTTCGCGCCTGAAGGAAACGCCGGTCTTCTGCGAAGCGGAGGAAGTGCTGAACGAACGCGCCGAACAGGAACAGAAAGGCAGCGTCAAGGACGTGTGCACCGACTACAAGGGCCAGGTGCTGGCACTGGCTGGGCTGGTGGTGGCGCTTAACGTCGTCAATTACACACTGCTCAGCTTCTCGCCCACCTATTTCGCCAACCAGCTCGGCTTGACCACGCAGGAGGCGCTGATCGTTCCCATCATCGGCATGCTGTTCATGATGGTCTTCCTGCCCTTCATCGGCCGGCTATCCGATCGGGTGGGCCGCAAGCCCGTATGGTGGGCATCGCTGATCGGCTTGTTCGTGATGGCGATTCCCATGTTCCACCTGATGGCCACCGGCCTGATGGGCGCCATCGTCGGGTATGCGGTACTGGGCCTGCTGTACGCGCCGCAGCTGGCGACCATATCCGCCACTTTTCCGGCGATGTTTCCCACCCACGTGCGCTTCGCGGGCTTCGCCATCGCCTACAACGTGTCGACTTCGCTGTTCGGCGGCACGGCGCCCGCCATCAACGACTGGCTGATCTCCGCGACCGGCAACAATATGGTCCCCGCGTACTACATGATGGGCGCATGCGTGATCGGTGCGTGGGCGCTGCGGCACGTGGTGGAAACCGCCGGCCATTCGCTGCGCGGTTCCGAGATTCCCGGCACGCGCGCGTCGGTCCAGGAACTGCGCCAGCTGGACGCGCACGGCGCCGGCGGCGAATAAGGGCACCTGATGGGACCGGCGATGGACGATGGCGGACATGCCGTCGTTTATCGCCGGAGCCGGACCGAGGCCGCGAGCTAGGGCAGGTTCAGTTGCCAGGACACGCCGAAGCGATCGTTCATCCAGGCGAAACGGCGGCTGAACCCGTAATTGTCCGGTTCCATCAGCATCATGCCGTCGCGCGACAGGGCCGTCGCCAGCCGCTCGAACTCGTCTTCCGAATCGCATTCGACGAACAGGGAAAACGCCGGCGTGAAGGTGAATTCGTGCTTCACGGGGCTGTCGATGCACATCAGCGTCTGGCCGATGATGCGCATGGTGGCGCGCATGATCGATCCCTGCGGGCCCGCCTCCCCGGCCTGGTAGCGTTGCACGTGCACGACCTCGCTATCCGGGAACAGCGTCGTATAGAAATCCATCGCGGCGCTCGCATCGCCCTGGAACATCAGAAACGGCGTAACGGTGGTAACCATGGAGTCTCCTTTCGAAGGGCCCACCTCGCGGTGGATAAGGAAGGGATCGGGACGGCCATTCTTACGTTAAAGCACCGGTGCGCGTTTGTACGCGGCAAGATGTAAGCGCCGGCCAGGAAGGACCCGTCCGAATAAGCGCGCGGACCTTCCGTCCCGCATGCCCCTGGGCCCTATCGTCGCGGCTTTGCGCGCGGCACCGGGTCCGCGCGCCGACCCGCTCGATAGGACATCCGCATGCAGATCCATGGATCAGGCACCGCTATGCAAACGGCGGCCGGTACGCCGGCGGCTACCAGCCGGCCGCCCCACCATCCATTGCAAGGAGGGCGCGACAGCCCCACACCCGGACGCGCCACCGAGGCCTGCGCGCACGCACGCCATACGGCCGACGCGGTTCTTCCAAGAAGCGTCAAACTGATCGCTGCCGCGCCGCGGGACCACGTGGGAGACCGCGGCCAGGCGCGCGCGGTCGCGGCGGAAACTATGCGCGCCCTGGTGCGGGCGGGTCTTCATCTACCCGGCGAGATCTCGTGCGACAACCTGCTGCTCGCCGGGCGCGATCGCATGGGACTCGAACGCGCGCTGACGGTGGCCCTGAAGGGATGGATGGACCGGATAGACTTCAGCGACTACAAGCGGCTGATCTTCATCCTGGCGGGCTCCGACCATGCGTTGGGCGGCGCGCTGGGCGACGTCCCCACCGACGATATCGTCGTCACGGCCTACACCGGCCATAAGCTGACCGACGACATCATCAAGGCCCGGCATCTGCCCTCGGTGGTCGCATTGCCCGCATCGACGATCACGGACGCACAGCGCGACGCGCTGGCGTCGAAGACGACGCTGGAGCTGCTTCCCGGGGTGGCGCACGACGTGGACGAGGCCTCCATCGCCACCGCCGCGCGCGACTACAGGGCGCGGGGCTACCCGCCCTTGCCGCCCATCGATGGCGATACCGTATCGATCCTGCTGGGCGGCGATGTCGTCGAAGAAAGCGAGGACACCGTCACGCCGACCCTACGCCGCCTTAGCGCCGAGGACGCGCGCATGCAGGCCCATCGCATCGCCAAACTGGAATTGGCCGGACGCGAACGGTGCCGCTTCGTGATCGTCAGCAGCCCTCGCACTGGCAAGTTCGGGCCGGACGGCGTCGAAATCAGCCCCAACCCGCATCGCGCCGGCATCCGCGACGAAGTCACCCGGGCCTTCGAGAAAGCCTTGCGGGGATATCCCAACGTCGAGGTACAGGTTTTCGATTTCCAGCACCGGGACTCGCCCAGCGCATACCGCCCGCTGCTGCACGCATACCGGGAGGCAGCCGGCCCCGCCGGCCGTATCCACGTCCCGGGCGACTCGGTATCGATGGTCAGCGAGGTCGCGTCGCTGCTACCGGGCACCATGGTCATCGATGAAACCGCCTCGATGGCCGATGCCCATCGCCGCGCGGCCGAGGCCATCGCGGCCGCGAGCGGAATCGCGATCCTGCGAGGCGACGGCAGCTTGCAGCCGGGCAAGGGCGCGCAGGCGACGCCGCCGGTATCCGCCGCCAGGCGCATCGCCGACGCCATCGTGGCGCATATACGCGACAGCGCCGTCGGAGGGCGCGATCCGGAAGTCGGAGCGAATTAGGCCCTGCTGCGCCGGAAAATGCCGCGCAGGCTGGCGCGGGCCTCGCGAAACGAAGCGCTACGGGGTCGCGGTGGTCCCACCCGAGCCGCCATCGCCGGACGTCGCGGGCCCGGACGAGGGGGCCGATGCGGGAGCCGGCGGCGGGGTCGAAGATGAGGTTGAAGAGGGCGGCGAAGGCGCAGGCGCCGCGGCAGGCGTGGGCATTTTCGCGGCCGGCGAGCTCGCGCCGGACGGCGCCGGCGCCGCGCCGCCCGCCGATCCGCTTTGCGGCAGATACCGCTGCAGCAGGTCGAAAAAGCCTTCGTAGAAGGACGACGCCGAAATCGTTTCGCTGCTGACCTTGGCCAGCGAATCGTCGGAGGAGCCGAACGGCATCGAAACCGACCCCAGCACGCTCAAGCCCACGCCCGCCGAACTGCTGGTCTTCTTGATGACGTACCTGTCCTGCACCGCGTTCACGAAGACGGTGGTCTTCGGCGACGCCTGGTGATCCGAGGCGCATACCACGTGGAAGGAGATCACCTGGTGCTGCTGGTTCTCGTCCTGGACCTGGAAGTTTTTCTGTCCCTCCACGCCGTCGGTCTGCGCCTTGCCGATCGTATAGCCCTGGCTCAATAGCGCCCGCCGCGCGGCTTCGCAGGTCGCCGCGTCGGAGGCCGCATACGAGCGAGAATACGTGCTCGTATCCTTGAAGGTCTCGGGGTAAGCCTGCCGGGGTGTGCTGGTACATCCAGCCAGCGCCATGCATCCCGCGGCGACGACAAAAAGGGCGGGGGCCGCGCCCCTGGCGGCGCGCCGGACGGGCCTGGCACCGGCGGACGCGCCGCCGATCCGGGCGGCGTAGCCTTGCGCGCCGGCTAAAGCCGAAGGCGCGGAAACGAGGTAATCGGGCTGCGGGAACTGCGTGTATGCCATCGGTGCGTCACCATGTCTTGAACGGGTTCGGCCCACCGGCAATCGGCAGGATCGGCGGATCGGCAAGCGGAACGATCGGACAGCGTAACGTCGATCGCTCCGGCTGCATCGCGCCCGGGCGTTTCACATGTGTCGCGCGGTAATCAGGGGCAGGGCGGATATAAGGGGACGGGTCGACATCGTCATCCCGCCGGCATGGCCGTGCCGCCGTCTCCGTCCTGGCACGGCCGGCCTGTGCCGCCGGCAGGAAAATTTGTCTGAACGCAAATGTTTACAAGTGTTTACGCGTAATAATGGACGCGGGCCGCCCGCGCCTGCCTGCGGCCCCCGCCAGCCCGGGCCCGGGCAGCCCAAGACTCGCCCGCACGCCCTTTCGATCCGCCCAGGAATCCATGTTCAGCCCTGTCGCCCTCTATGTGATCGGCATCATGTCCGGCGCGGTAAGCACCGCGGTGCTGGGCTCGCTGTTGCGCACGCGGATCCCGGGCGTGGCGTCGTGGATCGGCGCGCACTCCCTCATCGTGCTGTCCATGCTCTTGCTGGCGCTGAACAGCATTTCGCCGCCGCCCCTGATCATCGCCGCCGCCGGCGTGCTGTTCCTTACCGCGGGATGGCTGGTATTGCACGGATACCGGCGCTTCTTCGGCCTGCACGCGATACGGCTCGACGAGATGGCGGTCTACGCGATCGCCATTGGCGGGCTGGCGTACTTCACCTGCGTCACGCCCAGCGTTAATGCGCGCATCGTGATCGTCTCGACCTTTCTGGGATATGTGCGCATGGCCGTAAGCTGGACGGCCTGCAGCCACCGCCCGCGCCATCGGCCCGCCTACAGCTATTTCTTCGTGGCGGCCGTCGCCGCGGCGGGCGGCCTGGTGCATGCGGCGCGCGCCCTCGCCGTCGTCTTCGGCCTCGAAACCCACACGCACTTCATGGAGCCCAGCGCCTCCAACATAGCTTTCATCGCGACGGGCATCGTCACCCTGCCATGCCTGGCCATCGGCGCGGTCATGCTCGCATACGACCGCATGGCCGAACTGATGGAACGCCTGGCAACCATCGATGAGATGACCGGCGCGCTCACGCGACGCGAATTCATGGCGCAGGCCGAGGCGCATCTGGAACGCGCGCGGCGCAGCCAGTCCACATTCGCGATCGCCATCCTGGACATCGATCACTTCAAGGCGATCAACGACGCGCATGGACACGCCGCGGGCGATCTGGCGCTGTCGTACTTTTCGTCCATCGTCGCCCGGCACATCCGCGCGGGCGACATCTTCGGCCGCCTGGGCGGCGAAGAATTCGCCCTCCTGCTGCCGGACACCCGCGGTGAAGAGGCCGAAGCGCTGCTCAACCGCCTGCGCGTGCGCGTCGCCGAGTCCCGGCTGTCCGCGCACTGCGGGGATATATCGTGCACCTTCAGCGCCGGCGTGGACGAATGCCACCCCGGCGACACGCTGGCCGATCTGATGGCGCGCGCGGACGCGGCGCTGTACTCGGCGAAAGCGATGGGCAGGAATCTGGTGGTGTCGGCGATACCGACCGAAGAGCAGGCACCGCGCCTGGTCAATCGGCGATAGCGGCGTGGTCGGCACACATGGTCCCTGTCGACGGGTGTGCCCGCCCGATGTTTATGCCTATTGCGACTTCTGCCGCTGAGGAATCCGCCGCTTCCCGGCGGAAGTGTCTATGATCGGGAAAGTCGCGGCCACCATGGGCGCTGCCCAGGCTTGAACCCCGACAGCCGCCGCGCAGGCGGGAACCTCGAAACGAGTCCGCTCGGCCTCGGAGACGATCATGGCGAGACTGGTATCGGTAAACGTCGGCTTGCCGCGCGACGTCGCATGGAAGGGCCGCACCGTCCATACCGGCATCTGGAAGTACCCCGTTTACGGGCGCTGCCGCGTCGGCCGCCTGAATCTGGAGGGTGACGGCCAGGGAGACCTGGCCGGCCACGGCGGCGAGCAGCGCGCCGTCCTGGTCTATCAGGTAGAGGCCTATCGCCACTGGGAAGCGCAGCTGGGCAGGAAAGACCTGGTGCACGGACAGTTCGGCGAAAACTTCACCGTCGAAGGACTGCCCGACGCCGAGGTGTGCATCGGCGATCGCTATCGCATCGGTACCGCCCTGTTCGAGGTCACCCAGCCCCGCGTCACCTGTTATCGCGTCGGCATCCGGATGAACGAACCCAGGATGCCGGCCCTGCTGACCGCCAGCGGACTGCCCGGCTTTTATTTGCGCGTCCTCCGCGAAGGCGAAGTCGGCCCCGGCGACGACATCGCCAAGGTCGGTGAAGCGACGGACCGATTGACCGTCGCGGCCGTCAACGCCTTGCTTTACTCGCCGCATCATCCGCGCGAGCAACTGGAGCGCGCGTTGCGCGTCGACGCGCTCTCGCCAGGATGGCGCGGATCTTTCAAGGCGCTGCTGGAAGAGTCGAACGCGCTACCGGGCGGCAACGCCGGGCTTGCGCCAGCGGCGGCACGGCGTCCGGTCGCGCCGGGATTCCGTCCTCTGGCGGTGACCGCGATGGACAACGAATGCGACGACGTGGTCTCGTTGACGCTGCGCGCCACGGATGGCCAGCCCTTGCCGGCCCACCTGCCCGGACAATACGTCGTGCTGCGGCTGAGAACCGCCGCCGACGCGCCGCCGCTGTTCCGCAGCTATTCGCTGTCCGGCACGGGTTCGACGCAAAGCTATCGCATCAGCGTGAAAGTGGAGACCAACGGCGTAGCCGGAAACTACCTGCGCACCCGGATCGAAGAGGGCGCCATCCTCGATGTCAGCGCGCCGCGCGGCACCTTCACGCTGCAACCGGGCGACGGACCGGTGGTATTCCTGAGCGCGGGAATCGGCGCGACGCCGGTGCTGGCGATGCTGCATGCCTTGGCCGCGGCTCGCACGAAGCGGCGGGTGCTGTGGCTGTATGCGGCCCGCGACGGACGCCACCATCCTTTTGCCGCCGAAGCCCGTGGGCTGGTGCGCTCGCTGCCTCACGCCAGCAGCCATGTCCGCTATAGCCGGCCGGGGCCGGCGGATCGGGCGGGACAGGACTTCGATGCGACGGGCAGGCTATCGGCCGAGACCTTGCGCGAACTCGGTATTCCGCCGGAGTCCGATATCTACCTTTGCGGCCCGCCCGCGTTCATGACCGACATGAAGGTAGCGCTTGCCTCGCTGCAAATACCGCCAGCGCGGATTCATGCCGAAACCTTCAACGGCGGGGATGCGCTGACACCCGGCATCGCGCCGGCCGCCGCGCGGATGCCGCATCCGCCGGAAAATGCGTCCGCCAGCGAGCCGCTGATCTCTTTCGCGCGCAGCGGAATCGCGACGCACTGGGACCCATCGGCCTATCAAAGCATCCTGGAATTGGCGGAGGCCTGCGACGTGCCGGTCCGCTGGTCCTGCAGGGCCGGGGTTTGCCATAACTGCGAAAGCGGCCTGGTGTCGGGCGACGTTGCCTATCAGCCCGCACCGCTCGACGCACCCGCCGCCGGCAACGTGCTTATCTGCTGCGCGAGGCCGCGGGATGATGTCGTGATCGATCTCTGATGCATCCGTTCCATGTGCAAGATGGCGGATCCATTCCGACGAAAAGCCATTATTCTTTCGCAGGCGCCGATGGCCGATCCCGGCAAGGAAACCGCGCGCGTCATCGGATTCCCTCCACGCGAACCAGGACCCGGATATGCCCGCCCTTCATCGAATTGTCTCCGGACGCGCCGCGCTGGCGGCGGAAGTGGCCGGCACCGGCCATCCGGTCGTGTTCCTGCATGCCGCCGTTGGCGATCGGCGCATGTGGCGGGCGCAGCTGGAGGCCGTCGGCGGCGGATACCAGGCCATCGCCTACGACAGGCGCGGCTTCGGCGAGACACGCGCGGAAGAAGAGGATGCCTCGCCGGTCGCGGACCTGATGGCGGTCATCGATGGCATCGCGGGCGGCGCGCCGGCCATCCTGGTCGGCTGCTCGCAAGGCGGCAGGATCGCGCTGGACGCGGCCCTGCGGCACCCGTCCCGCGTGCGCGCCCTGGTGCTGGTTGCGCCCAGCGTCAGCGGCGCGCCCGATCCCACGGACTATCCCGCCGGAATCCAGCCGGTGCTGGACCGGCAACGGCTGGCCGAGCAGGCCGGCGACCTCGACAGGCTGAACGAAATCAAGGCGCGACTCTGGCTGGACGGCCCCCTGGCGCCGGAAGGACGGGTCGCGGGCGCGGCAAGAGCGCTTTTCCATGACATGAACGCCATCGCGCTGCGGTCTCCGCCCGTCGGGTCCAACCTGGATACCGAACCCGCCTTTCCGCGCCTTGGCGAAATCCGGGCGCCGTCCCTGCTGATATGGGGAGATCTCGACTTCCCGCACATCCAGGCGCGGGCCCGGCATATCGCGGCAACGATACCCGGTGCGCAAGGACACGAAATACCGGGCGCGGCCCACCTGCCCAGCCTGGAGCGTCCGCAGGACGTCACGCGGCCGGTGCTGGACTTCCTTCAGCGCGTCACGGGAAGCATCGCCGGCGCCTGAGGGCATCCGGCAATACCGGTACGCGCGTCATGGTCCCGGTGGTGCCACGGCCGCCGCCGTAAAAAAATTTTGCGGGATGGGAAGGATTCACGCCTTCCCGACGTCTACCCCTGTATCGACGACTTTTCCGACAGGGGATGCGATGACGCTTCCATTCTTCCGCGGCCGGCGCGGGCACGCCGTGTTGCTCGCCCTCGCGACCGCCGCCGCCGCGCCCGCCTGGGCCGCTGACGGCAACGAGGCCGCCTTTCTCGCCGAAAACAATGCCGCCATGGACCGCATGATGGCCGGCATGGAGGCCAAGCCCACCGGCGACATCGACCAGGACTTCACCGCCATGATGATCCCGCATCATCAAGGGGCCATCGACATGGCCCAGGCGGAGCTGCGCTACGGCAGGAATGAACAGCTGCGCCGCATCGCACAGGAAATCATTGTCGAGCAGCAGCAGGAAATCGCCGCCATGCGGCTGGCGCTGGGCCAGCCGCTGCCGCCCTCGGCACCGGCGCCGACCCAGCCCGATGCCGCGCCGGCCCCCCGGCAGCCACACGCCGCACCGGACGCACCGCCATCCATGTCCATGGACATGTCCCGCCATCACCACGACTAACGCTCACTGGAGCCCATCAACCATGAAGCGCATGTTTGTCCTGAATATGCTGGCCGCCGCCATACTCGGCGCGGCAAGCCTGCCATCGAACGCCGGCCAGGCGCCCGGCGCCGCCGCCAGCGCGGATATCCCCATCACCCATGCAGACCGCGTCTACGCCGCGGAACAGTTTTCCAATACGGTTTCGGTGACCGACCCTGTCGATGGCAAGCTGCTGGGGGTCATCCGCCTGGGCGATCCGGCACCGGGCAACTTCAGCCCGCTCTACCGGGGCCAGGTGCTGGTGCATGGCATGGGCTACTCGCCAGACCACCGCACCCTGGCGGTGGTCTCGATCGGCTCGAACTCGGTCACCTTCATCGACACCGCCACCAATAGCGTGAAGCACACCACCTATGTCGGCCGCTCGCCGCACGAGGCGTTCTTCACCCCCGACGGCAAAGAGGTATGGGTAACCGTGCGCGGGGAGAACTACGTGTCGGTCATAGACGCGGCAACCTATCGGGAAAAGACCCGCATCACCACCGCGGCGGGACCGGGCATGCAGATTTTTTCGCCGGACGGCAAGTACGGCTATATCTGTTCCTCTTTCAACCCGGAAACCGTGGTGGTTCAGGTTTCCAACCACACCATCGTCGGCAAGGTGCCGCAGGCCAGTCCCTTCTGCCCGAACATCGCCGCGACGCCGGACGGCAAGCAGGTCTGGTTCACACTGAAGGACGTCGGCAAGACGCAGGTGTTCGAGGCGCGGCCGCCGTTCAAATTGCTGAAGACCCTGGACACCGGTCCCATCACCAATCACGTGAACTTCGCCCGCACGAAGGCCGGTACCTTCGCGTACGTGACGATAGGCGGCCTGAACGAGGTCAAGGTGTTCCGTACCGACGACTACTCCCAGGTGGCGACGATACCGGTAGGCAAGCTTCCCCACGGGGTGTGGCCGTCCGGCGACGGCTCGCGCATCTATGTCGGCGAGGAAAACGCCGACGCCCTGGCCGCCATCGACACGGCCACCAATACGGTGGTAGGCACCGTGGCCATCGGACAGGCGCCGCAGGCGATCGCCTACGTGCCGAACGCGGTGCCCAAGGGGGACGGCACTCAGAACCTGCAGCCGCTGGGCGTGGCCGGCCAGGCCGCGCACCTGGCCCTGCGCGCGGTACGGGCAGACAAGCCGCTCCCCTCCGACATGCCGCCCACCTCCGTCACTCTGTTCGACCAGGGCCTGCTCCAGGTCCTGCAGGCATCGGCGACAGGCCTCGAACCCAAACGAGCCTACGTGCTGGCCCTTTCGGAACAGGAGGACGGCGGCGGCGCCCTGCAGCCGCTGGCCGCCTTCATGACCAATCCGGCCGGATCGGCTATCGTCAACGCCATCGGCCCGATTCGGCAAGTGGTGCAGGCGGATGCCGCGAGCGCGGGCGCCCGGCGCTATCTGGTGATCGCTCCGCAACAGGACGGCAAGCCCGGCACTCCCGTACAGGTTCAGTCTCTCTGAGGACACTTGCTTGGATGACATGGTGCGGCTCGTAGAGCCCCTGATCCCCGCGCTGCGTCGCTATGCCAGGGCGCTGCTGCGCGATCGTCACGTCGCCGACGACCTCGTGCAGGATTGCCTGGAGCGCGCCATCGCCCGCTGGCATCAGCGGCGCGACGGCGGCGACACGCGCAAATGGATCTTTGCGATCATGCACAACCTCGCCATGGACCAGCTGCGGCGCACGCGTGCCCGTGCCGCGGACATACCGCTGGATGCGGCGGATGACACCCTGCTGTCCGTGCCGCCCGCGCAGGAAGATCAATTGCGCTACGGCGACGTACTGCGCGCGCTGGAACAATTGCCGGATGAACAGCGCAGCGTCGTGTTGCTGGTGTCCGTGGAAGATATGTCATACGAGGAAGCCGCGAAGGTGCTGGACATCCCGACAGGGACGGTCACATCGCGCCTGGCACGGGCCAGGGAAAAGCTGCTGCGCATCATGCGAGGCGCCGGCAGGGATACCGGTGCCGATGGGCGGCATGCCGACGGCAAGCCGGTATTGCGGAGAGTGAAATGAATACTGGCGGTTCCCCCATCCGGGAAGAAGACCTCCACGCCTACGTGGATGGCGCGCTCGCGGGGCCCGAGCGGGCCCGGATCGAAGAATACCTGGCCCGCCATCCCGATGTCGCGGCTCGCTTGCGCCGCCATGGCGAGCTGCGCCAGCGCCTGCGCGAACAACTGGCGCCCATCATGGATGAACCCATTCCGCCGGAGCTGAACCTCGCGCGCATGGTCGAGGCGCATCGGCGGCGCCGCCACATCCCGTGGCGCATCGCCGCGTCCGTCGTGCTGGCCCTGGGAATCGGCGGCGTGGGCGGTTGGCACATGCGCGGCGCCACCGAATCGCCGAACACCGGCCTGGCGGCCCTGGCCCGCGAGGCGGCAGCGAGCTACCAGGTGTATGCCGCCGATTCGACACGGCCTGTGGAAATGCCGGCCAGCGACAGCGCGCAACTGGTGTCCTGGATTTCGCAGCGCCTGGCCCGCCCGATCGCGCTGCCGAACCTGGCGTCGGCCGGCTACCGCTTCATGGGCGGCCGGCTGGTCGCCACCGAGCATGGCCCGGCGGGACTGTTCCTGTACGACGACGCGCAGGGCACCCGAATCGCCATGATGGTGCGTCCGATGGCCAGGAAAGGCGATATGCCCATGTCCGCGCACAACGCACCGGGACTTTCCGGCTATGCCTGGGTCGACCAGGGCCTGGGCTACAGCTTGATCGGCCCTGCCTCGGTACCGGATATCCATCCTGTCGCCAATGAAGTCCGGCGGCAGGTCGACGCCCCGCCGGTGCGCGGATAGCACCCGGTTCGAAGCCGAGCGGCGCGCTACGCCGCAACGGTTCCGCGCTTGTGCCGACCGGCCCCAAACCCACCATTTTCGGGACGACAAGATGTCCACCCTCCAGCTCTATACGTTCTATCAGTCCGGGTCCGCGTACCGGGTCCGAATCGCACTGAATCTGAAAGGCTTGCCTTATGAAGCGATATTCATACAGGGCGGCCGGAACTCCGCCGCCCTGCGGTCAGCGGAATTCCTGGCGCTGAATCCGCAAGGCGCGATACCCGCCTTGATACATCACGGCCAGGTCTTCACCCAGTCCACCGCGATCATCGAGTATCTTGACGAGGTCTATCCCGAGACGTCCCTGCTGCCTGTCAGGCCCGCGCAGCGGCAGCGCGTCCGCGCGCTTGCCCAGCTGGTCGCCAGCGACATACATCCCCTGATCACCGCGCGTGTCGCCGAGTACCTGGAAACCACGCTCGATCTTCCACTTACCCGGCAAGAAGCCTGGCAACGGCACTGGATCTCCCATGGCTTATGTGCGTTGGAAAAGCTGCTTGCCGCAAGCCCCGACACCGGCGACTACTGCCACGGCAATACACCCACGCTCGCCGACATCTGCCTGATACCGCAGCTCTATACGGCACGGCGCTTCGGCTGCGATGTTTCGGGCTTTCCCACCATACTGCGCATCGATGCCCATTGCCGGCAACACCTGGCGTTTCAACGTGCGGCCCCAGAGAATCAGCCGGACGCCCCGACCGCGCGCGCCTGACCCGGCATAGGTAGCGGGCGCTGGAAACCGAGTCCAGCGCCAGGGGGCGAACCGCGCGCTTCGCCGCGCGACACCTGGCGACCGAACCGCCGACGGCTTCGACGCCCCGCCCGTCACTCCACCGTCACGCTCTTGGCCAGATTGCGAGGCTTGTCGACGTCCGTGCCTCGCGCGCATGCCGTGTGATACGCCAGCAATTGCAGCGGGATCGTGTGCAGGATGGGCGACAGCCTGCCGTAGTGCTCGGGCATGCGGATCACATGGGTGCCGTCGCCGCTGGAAATATGGCTGTCCGCGTCCGCGAACACATACAGTTCGCCGCCGCGCGCGCGCACTTCCTGCATATTGGATTTCAGCTTCTCCAATAGGGCGTCGTTCGGCGCGATGGTGACGACCGGCATCTGCTCGGTCACCAGGGCGAGCGGGCCATGCTTCAGTTCGCCCGCGGGATAGGCTTCGGCGTGGATGTAGCTGATCTCCTTCAGCTTCAACGCGCCTTCCAGTGCAATGGGATAGTGCAACCCGCGGCCCAGGAACAAGGCGTTTT
Organism: Bordetella sp.; assembly: GCF_057362025.1. NCBI lineage: Bacteria > Pseudomonadati > Pseudomonadota > Betaproteobacteria > Burkholderiales > Alcaligenaceae > Bordetella > Bordetella sp. Next base: position 109,029 of record NZ_JBMQQZ010000059.1, read on the forward strand.
CCTTGCTGGCGAAGCGCTCGGCCCAACTGATGATCTGCGGCTCCAGCGCCAGCACCGAACCGATGGCGACGGGCAGATGGCGCAATGCCTTGATGTGATCGGCTTCCTGGTCGTCCGTCAGGCGGCCATGGGTCTGCGCCAGCGCCAGGGTCAGCATGAACAGCGCCGTCAGCTGCGTGGTGAAGGCCTTGGTCGAGGCGACGCCGATTTCCACCCCGGCGCGCGTGATGAAGGCCAGCTTGCATTCGCGCACCATCGCGCTGGTGGCGACATTGCAAATGGTCAGCGTATTTTCCATCCCCAGGTTGCGCGCATGCTTCAGCGCCGCCAGGGTATCCGCCGTCTCGCCGGATTGCGAGATGGTCACCACCAGGGTACGCGGATTCGGCACGCTGTCGCGATAACGGTATTCGCTGGCGATTTCCACCGCGGCGGGGATCCGGGCCAGCGACTCGATCCAGTACTTCGCGGTCAGTCCCGCGTAATAGCTGGTGCCGCAGGCCAGGATCAGCACCGACTCCGTATCCTTGAAGACGCGATACGCGCCGTCGCCGAACAGCTCCGGCGTGATGGTTTCGATATCCTGCAAGGTATCGCCTACGGCGCGCGGCTGCTCGAAGATTTCCTTCTGCATGAAATGCCGGTACGGGCCCAGTTCGGCCTCGCCGGTGTGCACCTGCACGGTGTTCACCTTGCGTTCGACCGGCCGGCCCTGCTCGTCGACGATCCACACGCGCGTCAGCTGCAGGTCGACGACGTCGCCGTCTTCCAGGTAGATGATGCGATCCGTGGTGCCGGCCAGCGCCAGCGCGTCCGACGCGAGGAAGTTCTCGTTGTTGCCGACGCCCACCACCAGCGGCGAACCCTGGCGCGCACCGACCACGCGGTGCGGTTCGTCGCGGCAGAACACCGCGATGGCGTAGGCGCCATGCAGGCGGCGCACGGCCTGCTGCACGGCTTCGAACAGGTCGCCGGCATACAGGTGATTGACCAGGTGCGCGATGACTTCGGTGTCGGTCTGGCTTTCGAATACATAGCCGGCGGCCTGCAGTTCCGCCCGCAGCTCGTCGTGGTTCTCGATGATGCCGTTGTGGACCAGCGCGATGCGCGGCGCGTCCTTGCCGAAGCTGGAGAAATGCGGATGCGCGTTATGCGTCGCGGGGGCGCCGTGGGTCGCCCATCGCGTATGCGAGATGCCCGTGAAGCCGGACAGATGATCCCGTTGGATCTGCTCGCACAGTTCGGCGACACGCTCCGTGCTGCGGGTGCGGCGCAACTCGCCGTCGGCATAGACGGCCACGCCGCAGGAGTCGTAGCCCCGGTACTCCAGGCGCCGCAAGCCCTCGACCAGGATGGGGGTGATGTCGCGCTGGGCGACGGCGCCGACGATTCCGCACATGGAAAGCTCCAGGAAATGCTTACGATGGCGGGATTGTGCGGGCGATGCGAAGAAATCGGATTTCTTTATCTGATAGAAAATGAAATTTTCTTATCGACCCCTAATTTTGTGAAATTATATTCCCAATCGGCTATTCTCGTAACTCACCAATTTCATTACTCGTCATCAAATCGCCATGACCGAGTCGGATGAACTACCCCACCTGGACGAACTGGACCGCCGCATCCTGGAGCAGCTCCAGGCGGACGCCTCATTGACCAACCAGGAATTGGCCGCCCGCGTGCATGCATCGCCGCCGACCTGCCTGCGCCGCGTCCGCCGCCTGACCGAAACCGGCGTGATCCAGAAACAGGTCGCCATCCTCGATCCCGCACGGCTGGGCAGCACCCTGACCGCGCTGGTGGAGGTTACGCTGGATGTCCAGGCGGCGGAACGCCTGGACGAATTCGAGGCCCGCATGCGCGACGAACCCGCCGTCCTGCAGTGCTACCGCGTATCGCCGGGGCCGGACTTTCTGCTGGTCGCTCAGGTCAAGGACATGCCGGCCTACCATGCGCTGGTGCATCGTGCGTTCACCGCGCAGGCCAACGTCCGCAACGTGCGCACCTTCTTTTCGGTGCATCGGGCGAAATTCGAAACCCGGCTGGCGATATAGCGGGCAGGCCGCGCTCAGGAGGCCTCGATCCGCCGGGCTTCGCCGCGTTCCCGCAGCACCCGCTCGAACTGCGCCAGATAGCGATCGCCCATGCCGCGCACATCATGTTCCGCGCGCACATAGTCATACGCGCGCCGGACGATGTCCTGCCGCAACTGCGCATCGTCCAGCAGGCGCCCCATGCCCTGCGCCAGGGCATGATGGTCTTCCACGGGACACAGGATGCCACGCCCATCGGCAAGGCTTTCCTTCAGTCCCCCGGCGTCGGTCGACACCACCGGGACGCGATGCAGGAAGGCGTCGAACACGCTGCTGCCCAGGGCTTCCTCGCGCGAACTCATGGCGAACACGTCCATGGCGGCATAGAAATCTTCCACGCCCTTGCGAAAGCCGGCAAACAGGTACACCGATTCCAGGCCCAGTTCCGCGACCAGCGCGCGCGCCTGCGCTTCGTTGTTCCCGCCCGCGCCGAAATGCACGAAGATGAAGTCCAGGCGCGTGTCGGCCAGTTCGCCCACCGCGCGGATCATCGTCAAGGGATCCTTGTCGTGGATCAGCGCGGCCGACGTCGCGACGATCTTCTTGCCTGGCAGCTTGAATTCCGAAGACAGGCGCGCAAGGTTGTCCGTATCGACCGGCGCCGGCAACACAGCGCTGCGGATGATGACAGGCTCGATGCCCAGGCGCCGCGGTTCGCCCGCGGCCATCTCGCTGATGGCCACGAACAGATCCACGCGCCGCCACTTGGCGCCCGTCTTCCATTCTTCGCCGGGCTTGACCACGAACGACGTGCGCCGCGAAAACGCGACGGGACGCCCGTGCAGCGGCTTGGTCAGGACCGCCCAGGTAACCGTATTGGCCGTCTGCGCGTGGATGATGTCGTAGCGCCGTCCGCGCGTGGCCAGGAAGCCCAGCTGCGCCGGCACATGCTTGACGGCATGCACGGTGAACCCCTGTTCCAACGCGCGCTGCGCCAGGGGAGCGCCGGCTCGCGCCAGCAGCTCGACCTGGTGCCCAGCATCGCGAAAGGCCATCATGCAGTACAGGGTTTGCCGCTCCCCGCCACGCCAGCCCTTCTCGAAATTGAGCTGCAGGATTTTCATGCGCGGCCGATGCCCTCGTAGTCGAAGCCCAGGGCTTTCAGTTCGGAGGCGTTGTACTGGTTGCGGCCGTCCAGGATCAAGGGCGACTTCATCAAGCCGAGGATGCGCTCGAAATCCGGCGCGCGGAAGGCTTTCCATTCCGTGACCAGCAGCAAACCGTCCGCGCCATCCACCGCCTCGTACATGTCCGCCACGAATTCCACCTGTGCCAGCAGATCGTCGCGGCGGTCCAGTACCTTGCGCGCCTCGTCCATGGCGACGGGATCGTAGGCGCGGATGCGGGCGCCGCGCCGCGTCAGCTCTTCGATCACCGTCAGGCTGGGCGCCTCGCGCATATCGTCCGTGTTGGGCTTGAACGCCAGGCCCCACAGCGCGAAGGTACGGCCCGCCAGGTCTTCGCCGTAGCGGCGCGCGATCTTCTGCGACAGGCGGTATTTCTGCGCTTCGTTGGCGGCTTCGACCGCCTGGATGACGCGCATGGGCAGGCCATGCTGCTCCGCCGTCCGCACCAGCGCCTGCACGTCCTTCGGAAAGCACGAGCCCCCGTAACCCGGACCCGGATACAGGAATTGATAGCCGATACGCGGGTCCGCGCCGATGCCGCGGCGCACCTGTTCGATATCGGCGTTCAGTATCTCGGCCAGGTTGGCCATTTCGTTCATGAAGGAAATGCGCGCGGCCAGCATGGCGTTGGCGGCGTATTTGGTCAGCTCCGCCGACCGCACGTCCATCACCATGAGCCGGTCGTGGGTGCGCTGGAAGGGTTCGTAGATGCGCCGCATGACGCCGACGGCATAGTCGTCGTCCGCGCCGACGATCACACGGTCGGGGCTCATGAAATCCTGGATCGCCGCGCCTTCCTTCAGGAACTCGGGATTGGAAGCGACGCTGAACGGATAATCGACGCCGCGCTGCGCCAGCACGTCGGTCACTACCTGGCGTACTTTGTCCGCCGTTCCCACCGGCACGGTGGACTTGTCGACGATGACCTTGCGGCCGGCCATGTGCCGGGCGATATTGCGGGCCGCTTCAAGCACGTATTGCAAATCGGCCGATCCGTCTTCGCCGGGCGGCGTGCCGACGGCGATGAACTGCACGTCGCCATGGCGCACGCTCTCGGCGACGTCGGTGGTGAAATGCAGTCGCCCGCCCCCGGCGTTACGGCGCACCAGATCTTCCAGGCCGGGTTCGTAGATGGGAATGTCGTTTTGCCGCAGGCGCTCGACCTTGCCGGCATCGACGTCCAGACACATGACATCGTTGCCCATTTCCGCCAGACAGGCGCCCGAAACGAGGCCGACGTAGCCGGTACCCACCACGGTGATCTTCATTGATTGCCCTTCATTGATTCATCGCGCGCAGGACACGCGGCCATGGCGCCATTATAGGAGTCGGCGATGACTATCCCCGCCGCGCCGCGCTGGCGCCGGGTCGATCGGACAATCATGAAATAAACGCGGGGCCCGGACGGTCATGCCAGCCGGCGACACCGGTGGCGATGTGCGATTTCATCCTGGCGACGCGGGCAGACCGGCCCGGACCGTCGCGCCAGCGCCAAGGCTGCCCGGTCCTAGCGCCGGCGGCCGGACGAGGATGCCGCCACGCGGGAGAACCGCACCGTATTGACCAGGACGGCCATGCCGGCGCATATCGCCCCCAGGATAATCGCCACCAGCGGCCCGCGCGACGGCGCCAGGCCGAAGGCGGTGGCCACCAGCGCGGTACCGAAACTCTGGCCGAAAACCCGGGTGGTGGCCTGCACGCCGCCGATGGCGCCGCTGCGGGTGCGGGGCGCGGCCGAAATCATGGAACGGTTGTTCGGCGTCTGGAAAAAACCGAAACCCAGGCCGCAGATCAGCATGCCCGCGACGATCCACGCGTTGGAGGCACTGTGCGGCAAAACCGCCAGCCACACCAGGCCGAACGTCATGCAGCCCGCCCCCACGCCGCTGAGCGCGGCGGCCGAATAGCGGTCGGACAGGCGTCCGGCCAGCGGCGCCACGACGGCGGTGCCGACGGGCCAGGCGGCCAGCAGCATGCCGACCTCCAGATGCGGCCGGCCCAGCACGGACTGGAAATAGAAGGGCAGCGAAACATAGGCGCTCATCTGCGCCGCGAACGTGCACGCCGATGCGGCGACCGCATAGGCAACCGCCTGGATGCGCAGCAGGTCGACCGGCACCAGCGGCGCGGCCTGGCGGTTGGCGCGGCGCACCAGCAGGATGCCGGCGAGCACGGAAATCGCCACCATGCCCAGGCCGCGGATCAGGTCTTCGTGCAGATTGTCCACACCCGTAATGAACACGCCCAGCACCACCATGCAAAGCAAGGCGCTGATCACATCGAAAGGCGTCGTATTGCGCGGCGGGTCGGGCAGGAACCGGACGAGGAAGAGCCCGAAAATGCCGATGGGCACGTTCACCGCGAATATCCACGGCCAGTCGGCAACCGACAGGATCACCGATCCCAGCGTCGGCCCGAGCACCGACATCACGGCCACCAGGGTGGCATTCAGGCTGATGCCCCGGCCCAGCTTGGCCAGAGGATAGATATTGCGCACAAGCCCGCCGAACATGCACATCAAGGATGCCGCCCCCACGCCCTGGAACATGCGCGCGAGTATCAGCGTCGTCAGCGAACTGGCCATGGCGCAGCCCAACGACGCCAGCGTGAACAACGCCAGGCCCAGGCCGAACATGCGGCGAAAGCCGACCCGTTCGGCCAGCGCCGACAGCGGCAGCAGCATGACGACGACGGACACGCTATAGGCATTGACGATCCACACCGCGCTGGCCGGATCGATGTTCAGGTCCGCGGAGATCGTCGGCAGCGCCACGTTGGCGATGGTGGCGTCCAGCACCGCCAGCGTCATGCCCAGCATGACCACACCGGCGGCCCAATAGCGGCGCGGCGTGGGCAGCCCCTCGAAGACGGGCTTGGGTGCGTCGGCGCCGGATCCCCCCGGTGCCGGACCGGATTGGGCGCTGGCGGGCGAGCTGCTCTGGTCCTTCACGATTTCTTGACCGGACGTTGCCAGTTATCGATGGTGGCCTGCCGGGCGCGCGATACCGTCAGCTTGCCGGCTGGCGCATCGCGGGTCAGCGTGGTGCCCGCGCCCAGCGTGGCCCCCTGGCCCACGCGCACCGGCGCGACCAGCTGCGTATCGGAACCGATGAAGACGTCGTCCTCGATCGTAGTCCGGTGCTTGTTCGCGCCGTCGTAGTTGCAGGTGATCGCCCCCGCACCCACGTTGACGCGCGCGCCGATATCCGCATCGCCGATGTAGGCCAGGTGGTTCGCCTTGCTGTCCACGCCGACGTTGCTGTTCTTCACCTCGACGAAATTGCCGATGTGCGCGCGGTCCGCCAGCGCGGTGCCCGGACGCAGGCGGGCATAGGGACCGATGCGCGCATCGCGCCCGATCGTCGCGCCCTGCAAATGGCTATAGGCCTCGACCATGGTGCCGGCACCGACGCGCACGTCGCGCAGCACGCAATGCGGGCCGATGCGCACGCCGTCGGCCAGTTCGACCTCGCCTTCGAACACGCAGCCCACATCGATGAATACATCGCGGCCGACGTGCAGGTTGCCGCGCAGATCGAAGCGCGCGGCATCCGCGATGGAGGCACCGGCCTCGAGCAGGCGGCGGGCCTGTTCGCGTTGCCAGACGCGCTCGAGCTCTGCCTGCTGCAAGCGGCTGTTCACGCCCAGCGTTTCCCAGCGTTGGGCCGGTTGCGCGCTGCCGACCGCGACGCCGTCCGTGACGGCCAGGCCGACCACATCGGTCAGGTAGTACTCGCCCTGCGCGTTGCGGTTATCGATGCGCGTAAGCCAGTCTTTCAGGCGGGCCGTGGGCGCGGCGAGGATGCCGGTGTTGACCTCGGCAATGGCGTGCTCGTCGTCCGAGGCATCCTTGTGCTCGACGATGCGCGTGACGTTGCCCTGCGGATCGCGGACGATGCGGCCATAACCGGTCGGATCGTCCAGCGTTTCCGTCAATACGGCCATGCCCGTCCCGCGCGCGGCCAGCAGGCGCCGCAGCGTATCGGGCTGAACCAGCGGCACGTCGCCGTACAGCACCAGGGTCACGTCGTCGGCATCGCCTTCCCGCAGCAGCGGAACGGCCTGCGCGACAGCGTGGCCGGTACCGTGCTGGGGCTGCTGCAGGGCAAAGGACAGGTCGTCCTGGCCCTTGAACGCCGTTTTGACGCGGTCCGCGCCATGCCCCACGACCACCACGATACGCGCGGGATCCAGCGCGCGGGCACTGTCCAGGACATGTTCCAGCATAGGCCGGCCGGCCAGGGTATGCAGTACCTTGGGAAGGTCCGATTGCATGCGCTTGCCCAGCCCGGCAGCGAGTATGACGACATTGAGCATGGAATCTCGACAAGAATGCGCCGCCTCGTGGGCGGCGCATGACTAGAAGGAAACTACGACTGATCAGGGTCGGATTGTATTTTGTTTTTCCTGACGGCCGTTTTACGAGGGGCGGCCCGGCTGGCCGGTGCGGAGGCAGGTTTCGCCGCGCCGCCGCGCTTGGCGGCGGACGACGAACCCGTAGCGGCCGCCCCAGAGGCCGGCGCGCCCTGCTGCGCGGAACCCGCTGCCGTGCCTCCGGGCATGGGCGGCATACTGGCGGCCGTAGCGGCCGCCAACTGGTTGAATTGCTGCTGCAGCATGCCCCACCAGGCCTCCGAGGCCGATTGCGCGGCCTGGCTGATGGCCTGGGCCGAGCCCGCCGAAGCAGCGCCAGCGCCCTCCGCCGCCGCGCCCACGCCCGCGCCCGCATCGGCAGCCTGTGCGCCCGCATCGGCCGACGGCTGGCTCGTGGACCGCGCGTGCGTCTCGGGTCCGGGGCCGGCGGCCGCACGCGTTTCGCGCGCCTGCCCGCCGGTGGCGGCACTCGCGCCGCCGGGTGCCGGCTTCAAGCCCAGCACGATTTCCAATGGCGAGGCGTCGCCCCAGCGGGCGGGATCCTGGCCTTGGGTACTGAGGTTGTCGACGAAGGAACGCAGGGTGGCGATGGTGGAGCGCTGGACCTCCATGCCCTGGATGGTGCTGCTCAACATGGACAGATTCATGCGCAGCCAGCTTTCCACGGCACGCAGTTCGGCGATGCGCCGTTCGAGCTCCTGCACATTCATGGGCGCCGTCATGGGCATCACCTGCGCCAGGCCGCCCGGCCCGGTCAGGCCGGCCCAGGCCTGGCGCATCATCTCCATGCTGGCCAGCAGCGGATTGCCCGCCATGTCGGCCGAACCTTGACCCATGCCGGGCAGAACGAAGGGATTGCTGTTTTGGTCGGTCATCTCGTCCTCGTGCCCGCGCCGGGCGGTATCAGCCGGGCAACAGCTGGTTGTTTTCGACGCGTATCGCCTGGCCCGGCGCATATTGGAATGGCGTCGCGCTATGGAAGGTATGCGAGCGGCCGTCGTTGGTGCGAGCCACAAGCTGATAGCGTGTCACGGTCTGTTGCTGCTTGATATTACGCTCGATTTCGCGGCCTGCCAAAGCACCGCCCACGGCGCCCAGCACGGTCAGCGCGGTCCTGCCATTGCCACCGCCGAACTGGTTGCCGACCACGCCACCGACCACACCGCCGGCGACGGTACCGACGATGGGTTCGCTCTGGTTCTGCACCGGCACCTGGACGGTATTCACCGAAACCACGACGCCGCATTGCGGACATGCCGCGGCGCCTGGCTGCCCGGGGGCGGGTGCCTGGCCGGAGGCCGTCGGCGCTTGAGCGCGCGGCTGGGAACCCGATGCGGGCGCCTGGGCCACACGCTGCGGCGGCGCGGCTGCGGCACCCGCAGCGCCGCCCTGCGCCGCCGGCAGCGGCGCCAGATTGGCGTCTTCAGGACCCGCCGCGCCGGCACTGTGCTCGGCGGTCCGCTCCTGTTGGGCGTTGGGCGTGGGAAGCCAGCCCATGATGGCCGCGGTGGCCACGGCACACAGCGCGATCACGCATACGGACGCGATGGCGATCAGGGGGTGCAGGCGGGCGCGCGCGGCGACGCCCTGCAAGGGGGCCGGAGTATTCATAGGGGTCTCCTTCTGGAAAAGACGGCCCGATGTATAGCACCCGGACCTATTTACCGCGTATTGCCAAAGTGACCGTTTGAAAGAGTTGCAAAGCCGGAACCGGCGGGGCCCGTAACGTTGAACGCGCCGTCCGCGTTGCCGCATGACTTTGCCCGCGATTCTGGGACAATGCGCCGATGGACACCGTCATTCCGATCACACGGCTCGAAGACGCAATCAATTATTGGCGCAATCGCATCCCCGCCACGGGGGAAGAATCACGCCTGTGCGCGCAAGCGTCGGCGCTGGCAACGCCGTATGCGCTGATGATCCTGGCCGGCCGACGCGATATTCCGGCAACGGAACTGGACGAACCCGCCCGGCAGGCCTACGCAGCCTGGGACGCGGCCGTCGGCGGCCTCAGCCCAGCAAAGCCTTGATATCGTGCGTCAGCGAGGCGACGTCCGAGCCGTTGCCCGCCAGCACCCGCGCCTCGCCCTTGGCGTCCAGAAGGTAGAACGCCGCGCTGTGGTCCATGCTGTAGTCCTTGCCGTTCTTGGCGGGCACCTTGGCGTAATACACCTTGAATGACGTGGCGGCCTGCTTGACCTGCTCCGGCGAGCCGGTCAGGCCCACGAAGGACGGATTGAAGGTCTGCACGTATTGCTTGAGCACTTCCGGCGTATCGCGCTCCGGATCCACGGTGATCATGGCGACCTGGACGCGCGATGCGTCGGGCCCCAGCGCCTGCATGACCTGCGCCAGTTCCGCCAGCGACGTCGGACAGACGTCGGGACACTGGGTATAGCCGAAGAACACCACCATGACCTTGCCGGCGTAGTCCGCCAGCGTGCGCGGCCGGCCGTCCTGGTCGACCATGGACAGGTTCTTGCCCAGGTGCGTGCCCGTAATGTCGCTGCCCTTGAAGGACGGCGCATCCTGCCCGCAGGCCGCCAGCAGAGCGGCGATGGGGGCGGCGGCGAAGGTGCGCAGCATGGCGCGGCGCGGCAGGGCGATGGCAACGGGCATGGGAGGATCTCGCGACGGATCAGGCCAGCAGCAGGGCCCAGTGATCGATCAGCAGGGCGCCGAACAGCAGCGACAGGTACACGATGGAATAGCGGAACAGCTTGCGCGCCAAGGCATCGGAGTAATCGCGGTACAGCCGCCAGGCATAGCCCACGAACACCCCGCCCAGCACCACGGCGCACACCAGGTAGATCAACCCGCTCATGCGGATGGCGTAAGGCAGCAGCGTCGTGGCCAGCAGCGCCACGCTGTACAACAGGATGTGCAGACGCGTGAACTTCTGCCCATGGGTAACCGGCAGCATGGGCAGGCCGGCCTTGACGTAGTCGTTGGTGCGATACAGCGCCAGCGCCCAGAAATGGGGCGGCGTCCAGATGAAGATGATCAGCACCAGCACCCAGGCCTGCGCGGGCGTGGCGTCGGCGATGGCGGCCCAGCCCAGGGCGGGCGGCATGGCGCCCGATAGCCCGCCGATCACGATGTTCTGCGGCGTGCGCGGCTTGAGGATGACCGTGTAGATGACGGCATAGCCGACAAAAGTGGCGAAGGTCAGCCACATTGTCAGCGGGTTCACCAGGTTGTACAGCACCAGCATGCCGGTGCCGCCGAGCAGGCCGGACAGCGCCAGGACCTGCTGCGGCAGGATGGTGCCGCGCGCGGTGGGCCGCCGCGCCGTGCGCAGCATGCGGGCGTCGACTTCCTGTTCGATCAGGCAATTGATGGCAAAAGCGGCCGCCGCTAGCAGCCAGATACCCAGCGTCGCGTAGGCGACGCGTTTCAGGTCCGGCATGCCCGGCGCGGCCAGGAACATGCCAATGACGGCACAAAACACCGCGAGCTGTGTCACGCGGGGCTTGGTAAGCACCAGGTACTGGCGCAGCAATCCGGAATCCGAGGCGGCAAAACTGGTCATGATGGATGGTATTTTAAACCGGCTGGGCGACAGAACCTGTCAGCAGGCAGGAAAGCCGCCGCGCATTCAACGTGGCCCCGCGCCGGCCGCAGGGAAATAAACGGTGCCGGACGGGCGCTCACGCCAGGCTCTCTTGCGGTTGCGCGGCCCGCAATGCGCGCAGCGCGGGGCCTCCGGCCGTGGACAAGCGCACCAGCAGCGTGACCGCCGCCAGCACCAGGCCGGCCGCGCCGCCATTGTGCAGCACGGCGATCAACAGCGGCCATTGGAAGAAAATGGTGGTCAGCCCGGTCAGCAACTGGGCCAGCAGCAGGCACAGCATCAGGTTGGCGGGCCCGCGCAGGCCGCGTTCCGTGCGCAGGCGGAACCCCAGGATGCCCAGATACAGGAACACGATGAAGGCAAAATTTCGGTGCACCCAATGGATGGCGGTCAGGGCGTACTGCGAGATCATCTCTCCGGAGGGCAGTTCGCCCAGCGCGCGGATGATGGAATAGCCGCCCTTGAAGTCCATGGGGGGCAGCCATTGCCCCTGGCAGGTCGGGAAATCCATGCAGGCCAGGGCTGCATAATTGGTGCTGACCCAGCCTCCCAGGGCGATCTGCAGCGTCAGCAGGGCCAGGCCGCCCACCATCCAGCCACGCCAGCGCGCCGCCGCGGCGCCCAGTGGCCGGTAAGGACGTTCGCGCGCGGCCAGCCACGTCATGACGGCCAGGGTCAGCATGCCGAACAGCAGATGCGAGGTGACGACCACGGGCATCAGCTGATGGGTCACCGTCCAGGCGCCGAACGCGCCCTGCACGCATACGATCACCAGCGCGGCCGTCGCCAGCGCGGGCGAACGTCCCAGGCGGCCGCGATAGCGCCATGCCATATAAACGATGGCGATGATCAGCATGCCCAGGATGGATCCGGCGTAGCGATGGATCATTTCAATCCAGGCCTTGGACAGCGACACCGCGCCGAAGGGCATGGCCTGGTTGGCGGCATGGATGTCGGACAGCGAACCCAATGGCGTCACGCTGCCGTAGCAGCCAGGCCAATCGGGGCAGCCCAGGCCGGAATCGGTCAGGCGGACGAAGGCGCCGAACATGATCAGGTCCAGCGTCAGGAACCAGGTGAAAAAAACCAGTTTGCGGTAGCGACGGATAACGGGGTCCATGCGTTCAGCCAATACGCGAGTTGTAGACGAGCTTGCTGACGTCCTTGCGCACCCGGACCGGATCGGCCTCGGCGGGGAATTGCAGCATCAGGTGGCCCAGCGGATCCACCATCCAGATCGGGCCGGCCAGCGCGGCGGCGGCATCGGCGGCACCGGCCGGGGCGCCCAGCAGGAAAGGCGCCAATTGTTCCGGGCGCCCCCGCACCATGACCGTGCCGCGATAAGCATCCAGCACCTTCTGCGGCACCGGCGCATCGTCGGTGATGAACCACACACGCGCCAGGCGGTCGACATTCTTGCCCTGGCTGGCGTGGGTATTGCGGATGATGAACAGCTTGCGGGCGCAGGACTCCGGGCATGCGCCGCCGTCGGCCGCCATCAACAGCCACTTGCCTTTCAGGCTGGCCAGATCGAAAGGCTGCCCGTCCAGCGTGGCCAGCGGCAGGGCGGCCGGCGCGGGCATGTCGCGCTGCGGCTCCACCAGCGTGCCGTAATTGCTGCTGTCGTCCGGCCACCATTGCGGATTCAGGTACATGATCACCGCGCCCAGTATGGGCGCGAGCGTGATCACGAAAATCGCGATCATGATGGACCTGGCGCGGCGCCGCGTGGTGGATGACGCGTCGGGCAGGGGGGTCGGGACGGGTGTGGCCAAAATCGTAATCCTGCGGAGAGTGAATGCGAAACGCGCGGGTGCCTGCATTTGCGCGATGGCGGGTTGCCGGGCGATCGATACCGGAACCGCTAGGGTCCCCGTCCTCGGCGTGCCGCCCGGGCCGCGCGCGCGGCGCGAACCGCCACCACGACGAAGGCGATGCCGGCGATGCTGGCGAAGCCGAACCACTGCATCGCATAGCCCAGGTTCTGGTTGTAGTCCACCGAGGGCTGCGGCCAGTCGCGCACGAGCCCGTCGCCGGAGGGCGCATGCTGCTCCATGACCGTGGGCAGCAGGTGCAGGCCCGTGGCCCGGGCATACGCATCCAGGTCCAGGTTCTGCACCGTAGGCGGCCCCCCGGCGGCCGGCCACGCGGTGGGCAGCGCATCGCCGGAAACGCCGCCGGGATTCCATAACTCGAACAGCCGGGGCACCCGCGCCACCAGTTCGCCGCTTACGGTACCAACGCCGGCCGGCAACACCGGCACCGTCACGGCCGGTTCGCCGGGCAGCGTCCGCGGCAGCCAGCCACGCAAAACCAGCACCGCGGTGTTCGAGCCCTCTTCCAGCACCATCGGTGTGGCGATCCAGTAGCCGGGCCGTCCGTCCTGGTTGCGGTTGTCCAGGCGCACCGTCATGTCGGCGCGCCAGCTTCCCTGTACGGACACCGGCCGCCAGGGCCGCAATTCATCGGTGGGCGTGGCGGCCGTCAAGGCCAGCGGAGGCTGCCGGCGGCCGCTTTCGATGGCCGCCAGGATGGCGCGCCTTTCGTCGGCGCGACGCAGCTGCCAGCGTCCCAGGGAGCCCAGCAATACAACCATGATGCCCAGCAGCACCAACGCGGTCAAAGTGCGATGCGCACGAGCCATGTCTGCAATAATCCTGGTTTGCACCCGGAGGCACTATGCGCGTCTTAGTCGTCCTGGCCTTTGTCGGCATCCTGGCCAGCCTGGCCTCTGCCCTGGTCTATCTGATGCGGGATAAAGGTACCACCAACAGGACGGTCAACGCCTTGACCGTGCGCATCGGGCTTTCCGTTGCCCTTTTCCTGTTCGTGCTGCTCGCCCACCATCTGGGCTGGATCGAGAGCACAGGGCTTAGATAGCAGCGGCCGCCGCGGGTTCCCGCGCGTGGCCGCGTCGTGGCGGCCGCACGCGGCCCGCCGCGACGGCGCCGGCGCTCAAAACCAATAGACGAACAGGTACAGGCCCAGCCAGACAACGTCGACAAAGTGCCAGTACCAGGCGGCGCCCTCGAAACCGAAGTGATGATCCGCCGTGAAATGGCCGCGGATCAGGCGGATCAGGATCACGGTCAGCATGGTTGCGCCCATGATGACGTGGAACCCGTGGAAGCCCGTCAGCATGAAGAACAGCGAACCATACGCCCCGGAACTGAACTTCAGGTTCAGCTCGGTGTAGGCGTGGTGGTATTCGAAGGCCTGGCAGCCGACGAACAGCGCGCCCAGCAGCACCGTCAGGGCCAGCCAGAAGATGGCCTTGCCGCGGTGGTCGGCGCGCAGCGCGTGGTGCGAGATGGTCAGTGTGACACCGGAAGTCAACAGCAGGGCCGTATTGATGGTGGGCAGCCAGAAGGGCCCGACCGTCGCGAAGTGTTCGACCACGCCCGCGGGACCGAAGTTCGGCCACACGGCGTTGAAATCCGGCCACAGCAGCAGCCGGTGATCCAGGTCGCCCAGCCACGGCGTCGTCACGGTGCGCACGTACCACAGCGCGCCGAAGAAGCCGCCAAAGAACATGACTTCCGAGAAAATGAACCAGCTCATGCCCCAACGGTAGGACACGTCCACGCGCTTGCTGTTCAAGCCGCGCTCGGATTCGCCGATGGCGTCGCCGAACCAGCGGAACAGCACCGCGATCAGGCACAGCAGGCCCAACAGCACCAGCCACTTGCCCACCGACACGCCGTTGACCCAGCATGCCGCGCCCACCGCGATGATCAGCAGCGAGATCGCGCTGCGCACGGGATGGCCCGAATCCGCGGGCACATAGTAGTAGGGCGCCTCTTTCGCTTGAACCGAGTGTCCTGCACTCATGGTCTTCTCCCTGGTACTTATACGTCGAATGTTTTTCAGCTCTGACTTGCCACGACCCAGCGCACGATGCTAACCAGGACCACCACGAAGATCACGCCGGCCAGTACCCCGGCGACGATCAGGTGCACCGGGTTCAGGCGCGCGTCTTCCTGGTAGCCCGCGCGCTTGCGGATGCCCAGCATGCCCCACGCGACCGCCTTCAGCGTCTGCAGGAAACTGGATTTGCGTGGCGCGGAATCCGGAGGCAGGGCCATGGTCGCGTCCTCAGGCCACGCCGGCGAACAGGTTGCCGCCCTTGAACATCGCCCAGGCGAATACCGCCACGACGAAGGCCAGCAGCACCAGTCCGATGATGCGGTTGCGGCGGCGTTGTTCGGGTGTCATGGCGGATCCTGCGTGCATCGCGGTTATGGCCTTATTTCACTTCAGGCGGCGTTTCGAAGGTATGGAAGGGGGCCGGCGACGGCACGGTCCATTCCAGGCCTTCGGCGCCTTCCCATGGCTTGGCGGCGGCCGGTTCGCCCTTGCCGGCATAGCAGCGCAGCATCGCATACAGGAAGATCAGCTGCGACAGGCCGAACCAGAACGCGCCGATGGTAGCGATCTGGTGGAAGGTCGTGAACTGCGCGGCGTAGTCCGCATAGCGGCGCGGCATGCCGGCCAGCCCCAGGAAGTGCATGGGGAAGAAGGTCACGTTGAAGGAAATCAGCGAGGACCAGAAGTGCAGCTTGCCCAGCTTTTCGCTGTACATGCGCCCCGTCCACTTCGGCACCCAGTAGTAGGCGCCGGCGAACAGCCCGAACAGCGAGCCCGCCACCAGCACGTAGTGGAAATGCGCCACCACGTAGTAGGTATCGTGCACCTGGATGTCGATGGGCGCCACCGACAGGATCAGGCCGGTAAAGCCGCCCATGGTGAACACGAAGATGAAGCCGATGGCGAACAGCATGGGCGTTTCGAAGGTCATCGACCCGCGCCACATCGTCGCCACCCAGTTGAACACCTTCACCCCGGTGGGGATGGAGATCAGCATGGTCGCGTACATGAAGTACAGCTGCCCGGTCACCGGCATGCCGGTGGTGAACATATGGTGCGCCCACACGATGAAAGACAGCACCGCGATGGCGGCGGTCGCGTACACCATGGAGGCATAGCCGAACAGCGGCTTGCGGGCAAAGGCGGGCACGACGGCGGACACGATGCCGAAGGCCGGCAGGATCATGATGTAGACCTCCGGATGCCCGAAGAACCAGAACACGTGCTGGTACAGGACCGGATCGCCGCCGGCGGCCGCGTTGAAGAAGTCGGTGCCGAAGTGGCGGTCCGTCAGCACCATCGTGATGGCCGCGGCCAGCACGGGCATGACGGCGATCAGCAGGAAGGCGGTGATCAGCCAGGTCCAGCAGAACAGCGGCATCTTCATCAGCGTCATGCCGGGCGCGCGCATGTTCAGGATCGTGACGATGACGTTGATGGCGCCCATGATGGACGAGGCGCCCATGATGTGCATGGCGAAAATCGCCATGTCCATGCCCGGACCCATCTGCAGGGACAGCGGCGCATACAGCGTCCAGCCGGCGGCGGTGGCGCCGCCCGGCACGAAGAACGACGCGGTCAGCAGGATCGCCGCCATGGGCAGGATCCAGAAGCTGAAGTTGTTCATGCGCGCGAACGCCATGTCCGAGGCGCCGATCTGCAGCGGCACCATCCAGTTCGCGAAGCCCACGAAGGCCGGCATGATGGCGCCGAACACCATGATCAGGCCGTGCATGGTGGTGAACTGGTTGAACAGTTCCGGGCGGAAGAACTGCAGGCCCGGCTCGAAGAGCTCGGTGCGCAGCAACAGCGCCAGCGTGCCGCCTTCCAGCAACATCAGGAACGAGAAGATGAGATACACCGTCCCGATATCCTTGTGGTTGGTGGCGAACAGCCAGCGGCG